>NZ_JBYTEO010000031.1:0-82552 GCF_058791355.1 Pseudomonas sp. EB271-G4-1 | reverse complement strand
GACGTAGCAAATTGCGACGCAGTGAGACATGCGAAGATCAAAAGATCGCAGCCTGGGGCAGCTCCTACAGGTGTATGCCGATTCCCGTGTAGGAGCTGCCGCAGGCTGCGATCTTTTGATCTTGATCCTATGCTTGTCTCAGAGTGCAACAGATGTCGCGATATTAGACGCGGGACGTCAGGTTTAGCAGTCGTCAATCACCCTGTATTTAACCTAAGCAATTGATAAAAAACACGATTCACAAGCTGGCACGCTCCGTGTATTGCTCATCGCAGACGTTTCTCCTGCCACCGTCAGCGGCTTGCCGCCGGCGGCAGAAACCCAAAAAACGATAAGCCACAAAAATAAGAAAGCACCGTGCGAGGTTCGACGTTGATGAAGAGAAAACTCCGTTCAGGCATGAGCGCCAGTCTGCTGGCCATCGCAGCTTGCGTGGCCCTGCATTCGCCTCACAGCCTGGCAGCCCGCGACGCCCAGACCATCCTCAAGGAAACCTGTCAGGGCTGTCATACCCCCGAAGCCGATAACGCCCTGAGCCGCATCAGCCACCAGCGCAAGACGCCGGAAGGCTGGCTGATGAGCATTGCGCGCATGCAGACCATGCACGGTTTGCAGATCAGCGATGAAGATCGTCGCACCCTGGTCAAGTACCTGGCCGACACCCAAGGCCTGGCTCCGAGCGAGACCGACGGCGTGCGTTATGCCTTGGAGCGTCGGCTCAACACGGTCGAGCAGTTCGACGACCAGACCAGCCAGATGTGCGGCCGCTGCCACTCCGGTGCGCGGGTGGCCCTGCAACGGCGTCCGGCCCAGGAGTGGGAACGCCTGGTGAACTTCCACCTTGGCCAATGGCCGTCCCTGGAGTACCAGGCACTGTCGCGCGACCGCGACTGGTTCGACCTGGCGCGCAAAGAGATGGTGCCGCTGCTGGCCAAGCGTTATCCGCTGGACAACCCGGCCTGGAAAAAATGGCAAAGCGCCGCGCCAAAAGCCGAAGCACTGGTGGGTGACTGGAGCTTCAGCGGTCACTTGCCGGGCAAAGGCGAACTGGCCGGCGTGATGGGCGTGACCGCCGATGGCAGTGATACCTTCAAGGTCAGCGTCAAAGGCCAATACGCCGACGGCACGCCGTTCAACGGTGACGGCAGCGCGATTCTCTATACCGGCTACGAATGGCGCGGCAACGTCAGCATCGACGGCGTGACCATGCGCCAGGTGTTCGCCGTCCAGGGCAACGCCATGCAGGGCCGGATGTTCGAGGCCGAGCACGACGAGCGCGGCCTGGATTTCGTCGCGGCCAAGCAGGGTTCCCAGCGTTTGCTGGCGGTGCAGCCGGGCTATGTGAAGGCCGGCAGCGAAAGCGAAGTCACCCTGATCGGCAGCGGCCTGGACGGCAAGCCGAACTTCGGCAAAGGCGTGGAAGTGCTCGAAGTCATCGAGCAGAGCCCGCAGCGGATCAAGGTCAAGCTCAAGGCCGCCGCCAATGCGCAACCGGGGCTGCGCGCGGTCACCGTTGGTACGCTCATGGGCCCGAGCCTGTCGGTCTACAGCAAGATCGACCAGGTCAAGGTGGTGCCCGAGTTCTCAGTGGCGCGGATCGGCGACGGCGGTGGTTCGACGCCGAAAGTCCAGGGCCGTTTCGACGCCGAAGCCTGGGGCAAGGGCGCCGATGGCAAGCCGTATCGCATCGGCGTATTCCCGGCGCAGTGGAAGGTCGAAGCCTTCGACGACCGCGCCAGGGAAGACGAAGACGTCAAGTTCGCCGGCACCATGCAGGCCGACACCGGTGTGTTCACCCCGGGCGATGCCGGGCCGAACCCGGCCCGCAAGATGTCCACCAACAATGCCGGCAACCTCAAGGTGATCGCCGCCGTCGACGACGCAGGGACCTCCCTGACCGGCGAAGGCCACATGATCGTGACCGTGCAACGCTGGAACAATCCACCCATTCCATGAGTGGTGCTGATCGACAGCGATTCAGACACTTTTCGGAATGACCGCACGCCCCGCCACGCGGGGTCTGCACAGGAGGTTTGCAATGGGCGCTATCTTGAATCTGGTCGAACGTAACCTGCACGAAGTGCAGGTCGATGCCGACCGCATGCTGTTTCACATCCCCAGCAGTTCGCTGTTCGCCAGCGATGAACTGACGGGCACCATCATCGATACCCTGCGCGGTCCGGGTTGTACTTCGGACGACCTGATCCAGCGTCTTGCCGCGCGTTTCAATGGCGAGGAGATCACCGAGACCCTGCGTGAGCTGATGGCCCTGGAACTGGTCAGCGACGGCTCGCCACTGACGCCGGACATCGCCACCAAACGGGTCGAGCGCACGGCGATCAATACCGTGGTACTCAACGTCAACACCGGCTGCAACCTGAGCTGCACCTACTGCTACAAGGAAGACCTCGACAAGCCGTCGGCCGGCAAGAAAATGGACGTCGAGACCGCCATCGCCTCGGTGGAAATGCTGCTGCGCGAATCGCCGGATGAAGAGCGTTTCACGGTGGTTTTCTTTGGCGGCGAGCCATTGAGCAATCGCAAGCTGATCGAGTACATGGTCGATTACTGTGAAAAGCGTTTTCGCGAAGCCGGCAAGTTCGTCGAGTTCGTCATGACCACCAACGCCACGCTGCTCACCGAAGAGACCGTGGACTATCTCAATGCCCACCGCTTTGGCTTGTCAGTGAGCATCGACGGGCCGAAAACCGTGCACGACCGCAACCGCATCACCGTGGGCGGGCAGGGCACCTACGACGTGGTGCGGCGCAAGGCCGAGATGCTGCTGTCGCGCTATAACAGCCGTCCGGTGGGCGCGCGGGTGACCTTGACCACCGGTGTTACCGACGTCGAAACCATCTGGGATCACCTGTTCAACGAACTGGGGTTTTCTGAAGTCGGGTTTGCCCCGGTGACGTCGGGCGATATCAGCAGCTTCAACCTCACCAGCGACGAGCTGATCGAAGTCTTCGCCAGCATGAAACGCCTCGGTCGACGTTATCTGGAAGCGGCACTGGAGCACCGCAACATCGGTTTCTCCAACCTGCACCAGCTGATCACCGACATCCACGAAGGCCACAAGAAAGCCCTGCCATGCGGCGCGGGCCTGAAGATGCTGGCGGTGGATCACAAGGGCGAACTGAACCTGTGCCACCGTTTTACCGGTTCGAGCCTGCCAACCTTCGGCAACGTGCACAGCGGTGTGAAACAGGTGGAACTGAACGACTTCCTGTCCCAGCGCCTGGACCGCACCAACACCGGCTGCGAAGACTGCCAGATCCGCAACCTGTGCTCCGGCGGCTGCTACCACGAGAGCTACGCCCGCTACGGCGATCCGACGCACCCGACCTATCACTACTGCGAACTGATGCGTGACTGGGTCGACTTCGGCATCGAGGTCTACACCCGGATCATGGCCAATAACCCTGCGTTCATCAGCAGCTACATCACTCCGCGCAAGGCTCACTGATATGAAACATCTCAAGGCAATCAATAACAAAGCGTTGAAGCTGGATCAGGCCGCGGATGAAAACCGCATTGAAGAAGTGGTGGCGATGAGCTCCGTGGCGGGCTGTGCGTCGACCACCGACCCGGGCTGGGAAATCGATGCGTTTGGCGGTGTGTCGTCGCTCTGCCAGCCGATGGAAGCCGACCTGTATGGCTGTTCCGACCCGTGCTGGTGGCCGGCCCAGGTGCCGGACATGATGAGCACCTACCCGGACTGGAACAAGGATGCCCAGGCGTCCAACGAAAACTGGCGCAACCTCGGCACTGTCTTCCCGAAAGACAAGTGATCAGATAATAAGAAGGATTCCAGCATGCACAGCATCAACGCCTGCGGCCTGGCCGCTTTCGCCCTCCTGAGCACCTGCGCGCTCAGTGTCCTGGCCGATGAAAACACCGCATTGCAAGACGGTCACGAGTACATGGTGACCACCAACTACCCGAACAACCTGCACCTGATCGACCTGGCCACCGACACCTTGTACAAGACCTGCAAGATGCCGGACGCCTTCGGTCCCGGCACCGTGCAGCTGTCGCCTGATCGCAAGACCGCCTATGTGCTGAACAATCACTATGCGGATGTCTATGGCGTCGAGCTGGACAGCTGCAAGCAGGTGTTCCACGCCAGCATCACCCAGAAACCCGGGGAGAAAGCCAAATCTATGTTTGCCTTCACCGTCAGCCATGACGGCAAGGAGCTGTACACCATCGCCAACCCGACGCTGATGATGAACGATCGCTACGAAGTGCAGCAGCCCCGGCTCGACGTGTACAAGACTGACGCCGGCATGGACGCCAAGCCTGTGCGCAGTTTCCCTGCGCCGCGCCAGCTCACCATCATGCAGAGCGGTGACGACGGCACGCTGTACGTCGCCGGGGCGGATGTCTACAAGGTCAATGTGCAAACCGGCAAGTTCGACGTGTTGATCCCCAGCCGTCACTGGAAACGCCCGAACTACAGTGCGCCCGACGTGCTCTACGTGTGGAACCAGCAAACCTACCGGCATGATTTCTCGCTGCTCTACACCGCGGCGAAATTCAAGGACAAGAAGCAGGACCCGGCCACCGCCGAATACCTGTACGGCCTGTTCAGTGTCGACCTGAAGACCGGCAAGACCGAAACCACCGACTTCGGGCCCCTGACGGAAATCTACTTCAGCGGCATGCGCTCGCCGAAGGATCCGAACCTGATGTTTGGCGTGCTCAACCGCTTGGCCAAGTACGACATCAAGGAAAAGAAGATGCTCCAGGCGGCGACGCTTGATCACTCCTACTACTGCATTTCCTTCAACAAGGAAGGCAGCAAGATCTATCTGGCCGGGACGTTCAACGATGTGGCGATCTTCGATGCCGACAGCTTGAAGCAGGTGGGCAAGATCAAGTTGCCGGGTGGGGATATGGCGATCACCACGGCGCAGATTTTTGTGCGGTAATTGCCGACGCCTTCGCGAGCAGGCTCGCTCCCACAGTTGACCGAGTTCTTTCAGTAGGAACGCGATCAAAATGTGGGAGCGAGCCTGCTCGCGAAGAGGCCTTCAGCTTCACCATAAGTTCAAACCCCCGGCACCGGACACCCCAAATCCCCCTCCTGGCACTTCAGGTAAGTCTTGAACGTCTCCACCCGCGCCTTGGTCAATTCGGTCACGCAATTGCTGTAGATCAGCGGATAAACACTCCCACCCTCCACCCCGGAAGCCGAAAACTTGCACTCGGCATCGCGAAACGCAATCCACGAACGTTGTGCGCCCACCAGCAGCTTCTTGCTGTCGGGGTTACCCTTCAAACGTGTGGTGATCTGCTGGTAAAGCGCATTCAACTCCTTGTCAGCCGAGGCATGCTGCTGCGCTGCACACTGGTTCATCGTGGCCTGGTCGCTGGCGTTATCGCAGTCCAGGGCCTGGGCCAGGGGAGTGAACAGCAAAGGTGTGAGTGCCAGAAGAAAGCGTGAGTACATGCAGGAGGCTCGCTGTGACAGGGGAATTTGCGCCAGTGTAGCGATGCAAAGACGACGATTTCGAGAACTGACAGCGGATGGATACAACTTTCGGGCTGGACTTGTGGTCTTAGAGGCCTACTGTTGTTCATTACAGGAGGTGACGTATGAAACCAGTACCCAATAGTTTTGAACGCAAAATCATGCTCAAGTCGCCCCGCGCCCATGTATGGCGTGCCTTGGTCGATGCCGAGGCGTTCGGTCAATGGTTTGGCGTTGCGCTCGAAGGCAGGCGGTTCATCGCCGGCGAGTGGACGCAGGGGCAGGTTACGTATCCCGGTTATGAACATGTGTTGTGGAACGTGCTGGTCGAGCGGGTCGAGCCCCAGCAATTGTTTTCCTTTCGCTGGCACCCCTACGCGGTCAATCCCAGGATCGACTACTCCCAGGAGCCCACCACGCTGGTCAAATTCGAACTGCAGGATTATGAAGACGGCACCTTGCTCAAGGTGTCCGAATCAGGTTTCGCTCACATTCCCGACGTACGCCAGAAGGAGGCGTATTACATGGACAGCCGTGGCTGGGAAGAGCAATTGAGCCGACTCGAACAATTCCTCGCCGAAAACGCCAAGGCCCGCGAGCGTGGGAGTGAGTGATGGCAGTACAGCTATAGCGAATGTCTTACACGCGGTTACAACTATGTCGTCTGTTACATATTGGATCCGATGCGTATTCTAGCCCCATCCACTGAGGTACAGGGAGTGCTCTCAGGATCATGGATGATCGGCCATTGGCAAGGAATGCTGACGACAGGGAGTTGTAATGGTCTTGGAAGAACCCGCTTCGGCGGGTTTTTTTATGGGCGTCAGAAAAACCTGGCTGCTCGAACCGCAGTTCTCGCAGCCAGGATTTCCTTGTCAGCCGAGTTTCGCCGCCGCCCGCTCGGTGATTTGCGCTCGCAGTTTCAATGACCCGGCGGCCCGTTGGCGAGCTTGCGCCAGTACGCGCGCGGGCGCCGTTTGCGGGCTACCCGCCTGGAATGGCGGCGCAGGGGCATATTCCAGCTGCAGTTGCACCAGCTCGGCGGTGTCCTGATCGAACAGCTCTGCCGCCAGGGTCAGGGCAAAATCAATGCCTGCGGTTATTCCCCCGCCGGTCAGCAGATTACCGTCGCGCACCACCCGATCCGCCACCGCAATCGCTCCCAGTGGCGTCAGCAACTCGTGATACGCCCAGTGGGTGGTGGCGCGCTTGCCCTTGAGCAGCCCCGCCGCACCGAGCACCAGCGCCCCGGTGCAAACCGACGTCACATACCGTGCGTTGGCGGCCTGGGCCTTGATGAACGCCAGGGTTGGCTCATCCTCCATCAACGGCCCGACCCCGCTGCCACCGGGTACGCAAATCACATCCAGCGCCGGGCAGTCGTCAAAGGTAACGGTCGGTTTGAGCATCAGTCCGGTGCTGGCGGTGATGGGCATCAGGTCCTTCCAGATCAGATGCACCTTCACATCCGGTAGAGACGCCAGAACGTCGTACGGGCCGGTAAGGTCGAGTTGCTGCACCTGTGGAAACAACAGAAAACCGATCTGCAAGGTCATGGTGTATTTCTCCTGAAGTGGGTGGACGCCTTTACTGTAGGGGGCTAGGATTTGGCGTATCCGCCAATCACCCCACGAATTACGCCAACATGTCGAAAACCGTTCACGTGCTCGCCTTCGCCAATGTGCAAGTGCTTGATGTCACCGGGCCGTTGCAGGTGTTCGCGTCCGCCAATGACATCGCCCGCCAGCAAGGCTCACCGCCCCCTTATGCGCCGACGGTGATAACCGGTGGCGGCGGGGCGGTAATGTCGTCGGCGGGCCTGGCGTTGCTGGCCGAGCCTTTGCCCGAGCAGGGCAGCGACACCTTGATCATCGCCGGCGGCTGGGGCGTCTATGCGGCGGCACAAGACCCTTCACTGGTCAGTTGGGTACGCGAACACGCGGCAAAGTGCCGGCGAGTGGCATCGGTGTGCACCGGGGCGTTTTTGCTGGCGGCCAGCGGCTGGCTCGATGGCCGGCGCGTGGTCACCCACTGGACCCGTTGCGAACAGTTGGCGCAACAACACCCACGCCTGCAGGTCGAGCCCAATCCGATCTTTATCAATGACGGCCCGGTCTGGACCTCGGCCGGCGTCACCGCCGGTATCGACCTGGCGTTGGCGATGGTCGAAGCCGACCTTGGCCGGACCATGGCCCTGGACGTCGCCCGGCAATTGGTGGTGTTCCTGAAACGCCCTGGCGGCCAATCGCAATTCAGCGTGACCTTGTCTTTGCAGAAAGAAGGCAATCGTTTCGACGAACTTCATGCCTGGATCAGCGAAAACCTCAGCAAGGACCTGGGCATTCCAACCTTGGCCAACCAGGCCGGCATGAGCGAACGCAGCTTCGTGCGCCACTACCGCGCCGACACCGGCCAAACCCCGGCCCGGGCCATCGAACAGATCCGCGTCGAAACCGCACGACGCCTGCTCAGCGATACCGGCGTGCCCATCAAGCGGGTGGCCGTGCAATGCGGATTCGGCAGCGAAGAAACCCTGCGCCGCAGTTTTCTGCGGGCCATCGGGGTGACTCCGCAGGCTTATCGCGAGCGGTTTTCGGTCAGTGCCGCAGCAGATCCAGTAGTGCCTTGAGTGTCAGCTTGATCACTCATTCGTTTCCGCTATCTGGTTGAAATACTTGGTCCGATCCGGTGTAAACATCACGACCATTTTCGTGCGTGAACAGGTCAGCACGCGCTCTTCGCCCAGATCCACATCCAGATCTTCCCCGCGCAAGCCCTGCCATTGGGCGAGGTATTTGAGGGAGCCGTATTTCTCCAGCTTCTTCAGGCTGCGATTGACGCCACCTTTCCAGCCCAGCACTGGCAGTTCGCCGGCCAGGCATTGCTGGGCGAGGTCGGGGAAGCGGGCAGCGCGCTGGCGGCCGACTTCCCAGCATTTGATCAGGCCCTTGTCGTGGGCTTCCCACAGTTCGTTTCGGTTCAGGCCGGTTCGAAGGGGGAGGTCGATGCTGCGGTGGATGCGTTGGGACATTCTTTTTCCTTGAATTCGGGTTTTGTTGGACAGCTCCGCTGTGCCCGTTGATTGGGGATGTTAGGTGGGGTTGTAGCGCCTGGCAACAAGGTATTTCCGGGTGTTTTGTTTAAAAAATGTCGGACGCCGGCCTACACAAAACCGTTGCCGGACGTCGGATCTGTAGGAGCCAGGCTTGCCGGCGAAAGCAATTTCAAGGACGCCTTTACCGGCATGTCTGCCTCCTACAGGTAGTATTCAAGGCTGCCAAAAACCCTTCTCGCCGCTGAGCTTGCGATCCAGAAAACACGCCGCGCTGATCAACGCCAGGTGCGTCAGGGCCTGTGGCGTGTTGCCCATGTGCCGTCCCCGGCTGTCGAATTCTTCGGCGTACAGTCCCAGCGGGTTGGCGTAGCGCAACAGTTGCTCGAACTCCAGATGGGCCTTTTCCACGTGGCCGGCCCGGGCCAGGCATTCGACGTACCAGAATGAACAGGCGGCGAATGCGCCTTCGGTGCCGGGCAGGCCGTCGATGTGTTGATCGTCATTGTGGTAGCGGTAGACCATGCCGTCGCGCACCAGGTTTTTCTCGATGGCCTCAAGGGTCGCGAGCCAGCGCGGGTCCTTGGCGCTGACGAAACGCACCAGCGGCATCAGCAGCATCGCGCCGTCGAGACCGGTGCCGCCGATGTGCTGCACGAAGTGCCCGCGTTCGTCGTTCCAGAAGTTTTGCCAGATGTCTGTGTAGATATCCTGGCGTGTCTGGTCCCAGCGGGCGAATGGCGCGGGCAACGAGCGTTTCGAGGCGAGACGGATCGCCCGGTCCAAGGCGACCCAGCACATCAGTCGCGAGTGCAGGAAGTGGTGCTGTTCGCCGCGCATTTCCCAGATGCCGACGTCCTCCTGCTGCCAGGTTTCGCACACTTGATCGACGACTTCCACGGTGTGCTTCCAGCCTTCGTGGGAAATGGCTTCGCCGTATTTGTTGACCAGGTACACCGCGTCCAGCAGTTCGCCGAAGATATCCAGCTGGACCTGCGCATACGCCAGGTTGCCGATGCGCACGGGAGTGGCGCCGCCGTGGCCGGACAGGTGCGAGAGTTCGATTTCCGGCAGTTCCTGTCGGCCGTCGATGCCATACAGGATATTGAGTTTCATCGGTTTGCCGCGACAGTCGCTGACCCGCCCGCGCAACCAGCGCATATAGGCGTTGGCCTCTTCGGTGAAGCCCAGGCGCATGAAGGCATAGACGGTGAAGGATGCGTCGCGGATCCAGGTGTAGCGGTAATCCCAGTTGCGTTCTCCGCCGAGGGTTTCAGGTAGGCCAAAGGTCGCCGCGGCGAGGATCGCGCCGTGTTTGCGCGAGGTCAAAAGCTTCATCGCCAGGGCCGAGCGGTTGACCATTTCCCGCCAGCGGCCGCGGTAGTTGGAGAGGCCGATCCAGTCGCGCCAGAACTTCAGCGTGCGTTCCAGGCATAGCGTTGTCGCCCCTTCCTTGAAGCGCGGATCGTCAACGGCACCCAGCAGGAACTCCGCGGTCTGGTCCTGCTTGAGGGTGAAATCGGCGACGGCTGCCTGCCCGTCAATGCGCAATGGCTGATCCGCCGCCAGGCGCAGGGACGGCTGGTCGGTGGCTTCGAAGATTACGTCCTGTTGATCCAGGCGGGCGAGGGTGTGGGCTCGCGCGTAGTCGTGGCGCACGGCGCAGTGCAGGTGAAACGTCGCTTGGCCGCTGACCACCCGAACCCGACGCATCAGCAGTGGCAGGTTGTCTTCGGTGTCGCCGATCGGCAACAGGTCGGTGATTTCCACTACGGCTTGATCACTGAGCCAGCGGGTTTGCAGCACGTTGGTATCGGGCAGGTAGATTTGCTCGCGGCGAGCATCCGGCAAGTCCGGGGACAGCTGGAAAATACCGGCCTCGGGCGTGTCCAGCAGCGAACAGAAAATAGACGGGCTGTCGAATTCCGGCCAGCAGAAAAAATCCACGCTGCCCTTGTCATTGACCAGCGCGGCGCTGCGCATGTCGCCGATGATGCCGTGGGCGTCGATGGGGCTTTGTCGTTCGGGGTGATGGTCGGGCATTGGCGCGGGGCTCCGGGTTACATCGAGGACCTTAATAGCTGACTGGTTTGAGCGGTGGAGAGTTCATTAGTCTGGAGCAGTGAGGTGGCTTTGCCGGCCCCTTCGCGAGCAAGCCCGCTCCCACAATGGACGGTGTGCACAGGTCAAATGTGGGAGCGAGCCTGCTCGCGAAGGGGGCTTCACATTCAACCAACAATTCGGCCCTTTCCCAGCTACCAGCCTTGTGGCAACTTGCAGGCCCTAATCGAGGCTGGCCCCCATGGCAAACCCCTACCGCGAACTGTTCAATGCCCCCGGCGCCCGAGCTTTCGTGCTGGCCGGGATGATCGCGCGCATGCCGATTTCCATGACCGGCATCGGCCTGATCACCATGCTGTCGCAGTTGCAGGGCGGCTATGGCCTGGCCGGGGCGGTGGCGGCGACCTTTGCCCTGGCCACGGCATTTTGTGCGCCGCAGGTGTCGCGGCTGGTGGATCGGTTCGGCCAGCGCCGGATCCTGCCGGTATCGGCGCTGATCGGGGGCGGCGCATTGTTGCTGGTATTGCTCTGCACCCGTTTGCAGGCGCCGAACTGGACGTTGTTTGTGTTCGCCGCGATCGCCGGCTGCATGCCGAGCATGTCGGCGATGGTCCGGGCGCGTTGGACCGAGTTGTATCGCGGCCAGCCGCAACTGCAAACGGCCTATGCCCTGGAGTCGGTGCTGGACGAAGTCTGCTTTATCGTCGGGCCACCGCTGTCGGTGGGGTTATGCGTGGTGGCGTTCCCCGAGGCCGGGCCGTTGGCGGCCTTGCTGATGCTGGCGATCGGGGTTACGGCTTTCGTGTTGCAACGCAGCACCGAGCCGCCAGTGCATGCCCATGAGGAACACCATAAAGGCTCGATCATTCGCTCCCGCGAGATTCAGTGGTTGATGCTACTGATGGTCGCCATGGGCATTATCGTTGGGGTGGTGGATGTGGTCAGCGTGGCCTTTGCCCAACAGCAGGGCCAGCCGGCCGCGGCGAGTATCGTGCTGTCGGTGTATGCGATCGGTTCGTGCCTGGCCGGATTGGCGTTCGGCGCGTTACGTTCGACAGTGCCGCTGCCGCGCCTGTTTCTTTATTGCGGCGTTGCGACGGCGGTAACGACATTGCCGTTGCTGCTGGCGGTGAACATTCTCGGGTTGTCCCTGGCGGTGTTTGTCGCCGGGCTGTTTTTTGCGCCGACCCTGATTGTCGCCATGGCTCTGGTGGAGCAGATCGTGCCGCCGGCCAAACTCACTGAAGGCCTGACCTGGCTGGTGACCGGGTTGAGCATCGGCGTGGCGATCGGTGCGGCGGGGTCGGGGTGGATGGTGGATGCGTTCGGGGCGCGCAGCGGATTTTGGCTGGCGATTGCGGCGGGGGTTGTCGTCCTCGGTTCCGCGATTGTAGGAGCGAGCATGCTCGCGATGGACCTCAACGAAAACGCTGGCTAACTGACACCCCGGGGTGCTTGCTCCTCCGTCGCGAGCATGCTCGCTCCTACAGGGGGGCATCCGACTAATTCCCCGGGGCGCTCGTCCGTTTTCTTACAGACAACTTTCGAGGAAAGCCCGGTGACCCCGCTGACATTGCTGTGCCTGCCCTATTCGGGCGCGAGCGCCATGGTCTATAGCCGCTGGCGGCGCAAGCTGCCGGAGTGGATCAAGTTGCAACCGGTGGAGCTGCCGGGGCGGGGGGCGCGCTTCGGCGAACCCTTGCATACCGACATGCGCCCTCTGGCGCTGCAACTGGCGCAGGAACAAAAAGCCATGCTCAAGGCGCCATATGCCTTGTTCGGCCATAGCCTCGGCGCGTTGCTTGCGTGTGAAATGGCCCATGCATTTCGCTCGCTCGGCTGCCCGGAACCGGTTGCGCTGTTTGCCTCGGGCACGGCTGCGCCGACCCTGCGTGCCGATTACGACCGTGGCTTTGCCGAGCCCAAGACCGATGCCGAATTGATCGAGCAACTGCGCACACTCAACGGTACCCGCGAAGAAGTGCTGGCCAACCAGGAGCTGATGAGCCTGACACTGCCGATCCTGCGCGCCGACTTCCAATTGTGCGGGCGCTACGAGCCGCTGCAACGGCCGTTGCTCAACTGCCCGGTGCACGTACTCGGTGGTAAGGCCGACCGCGCCACCAGCGAGCAGTTGATCGGCTGGCGCAACGAAACCCACGGCAGCTTTTCCGTGGACATGCTCGCGGGTGGGCATTTCTTTATCCATGAGCATGAAGCCAAGGTGCTCAAGGTGATCAAGGATCAGCTCGAGGTTCATCATCGGCGGCATGCCATGGCCGCCGTGGGTTAACCCCATCTCAAACTTCACCCCATTCCCTGTGGGAGCGAGCCTGCTCGCGAAAGCGATGGGTCAGCCAACATCAATGTTGAATGATCGAACGCATTCGCGAGCAGGCTCGCTCCCACAATGTTTTTCCTTCCTGATAGTTGTTCTCATTCGCTAATTTTTCCGCTTTGCATTCGTTTCATAGGGACGACGTGCCTTTGTGCTTCCTGCCTACTGATCCGGATGCTGAGAAATGAATGCTGAAGACTCCTTGAAACTTGCTCGCCGGTTTATCGGGTTGCCCCTGGAAAAGCGCCAGATGTTCCTCGCGGCCTTGCACAAGGAGGGCGTGGATTTCGCCCGGTTTCCGATCCCGGCCGGCGTCGAGGCCGAGGATCGCCAGGCGCTGTCATACGCCCAGCAACGCATGTGGTTTCTCTGGCAGCTGAACCCGCAAAGCGGCGCCTACAACTTGCCAGGTGCGGTACGCCTGACCGGCCGCCTGAACCTGTCGGCGCTGGAGCAGGCATTCGCCAGCCTGGTGGCGCGCCACGAAACCTTGCGCACGGTGTTTGCCGTGCAGGCCGACGACAGCTTGCTGCAAGTGCCGGCCACGGCGCCGCTGCTGATCGAACAGGTGGATTTCAGTACCTTGCCGGCCGCCGCGCGCGAGCAGGCCGTGGCCGAAGCCGCCGAGCGCCAATCGGTGCTGCCGTTCGACCTGGGCACTGGCCCGTTGTTGCGCGTGACCTTGCTCAAGCTTGCCGAACAGGAACACGTCCTGCTGCTGACCCTGCACCACATCGTGTCCGACGGCTGGTCGATGAACGTGCTGATCGACGAATTCATCCGCTGCTACGACGCCTTCGATGCCGGTACGCAACCGCAACTGGCAGCCTTGCCGATCCAGTACAGCGACTACGCCCTGTGGCAGCGCCGCTGGCTGGAGGCGGGCGAACAGGGGCGTCAGCTCGACTACTGGCAGGTGCAACTGGGCGACGAACATCCGGTGCTGGAGCTGCCCACCGATCACCCGCGCCCGGCGATGCCAAGCTATCGCGGCACCCGCTACGAGTTCGCCGTTGACGGACAACTGGCCGAGCAACTGCGGGCCACCGCGCAGAAACACAACATCACTCTCTTCATGCTCCTGCTCGGCGCCTTCAACGTGCTGCTGCACCGCTACACCGGACAGACCGACATCCGCGTCGGCGTACCGATCGCCAACCGCAACCGCGCCGAGATCGAAGGGCTGATCGGTTTCTTCGTCAACACCCAGGTGCTTCGTACGCAACTGGACGGCCAGGCCACGGTCGATGAACTGCTGCGCCGTATCAAGGAAACTGCACTCGGCGCCCAGGCCCACCAGGACCTGCCATTCGAGCGCCTGGTCGAAGCGTTGAAGCTGGAACGCAGCCTCAGCCATACGCCGTTGTTCCAGGTGATGTACAACCACCAGCCGCAGGTCGCGGACATTTCCACTGTGACCACGGCGTCCGGCCTGGTGCTGGGAACGATCGAGTGGCAAGGGCGCACCACCCAGTTCGACCTGACCCTGGACACTTACGAAAAAGGCGGCAGGCTGCACGCCGCGCTGACCTACGCCCACGACCTGTTCGACGCCGCGACCATCGCGCGCATGGCGCAACATTGGACGCACCTGTTACAGGGCATGGTCAGCGATACCCAGCAGCGCATCAGCGATTTGCCGCTGCTGGAACAAGCCGAATACCAACTCATCGTCCATGACTGGAACCGGGCCGACGACAGCTGCGCCCAGGACCTTTGTATTCATGAGCTGATCGGCCAGCAAGTGAAGGCGACCCCGGATGCGCTTGCCGTGACCTTCGCCACCCGCCAGCTGACTTATAGCGAACTCGACCAGCAGGCCAATCGCCTGGCACACAAGCTGATCGAGTTCGGCGTCGGCCCGGAAGTGCGGGTCGGCGTGGCCATGCAGCGTTCCGAGCACCTGCTGGTGGCCTTGCTGGCGGTGCTCAAGGCCGGTGGTGCCTACGTGCCGCTGGACCCGGATTACCCCGCCGAACGCGTGGCCTACATGCTCGAAGACAGCCGTGCTTTGGTGTTGCTGACCGAAGCGCAAGTGGCCAAATCCCTGAGCGTGGCGAGCGATACCCAAGTACTGCTGATGGACAGCCTCTCGTTGGCGGCTTACCCCATCAGCGCCCCCGTCACCGGCGTCACGCCGGACAACCTGGCCTACGTGATCTACACCTCCGGTTCCACCGGCAAGCCCAAGGGCGTGGCGATTGTCCATCGCAACGTGTTGGCGCTGATCGACTGGTCGCAATCGGTGTACAGCCGCGACGACATTCAAGGCGTGCTGGCGTCGACCTCGGTGTGCTTCGACCTGTCGGTGTGGGAACTGTTCGTCACCCTGGCCAACGGCGGATCGCTGATCATTGCCCGCAACGCCCTGGAGTTGCCGCAGCTGCCGGCCCGGGATCAGGTGCGCTTGATCAACACCGTGCCGTCGGCGATCAACGCGTTGCAGCGCGACGGGCAGATCCCGTCGAGCGTGCGCATCATCAACCTCGCCGGTGAACCGTTGAAACAAAGCCTGGTGGACGCGCTGTACCGGCAGCCGAGCGTCGAGCACGTCTTTGACCTGTACGGTCCGTCGGAAGACACCACCTATTCCACTTGGACCCGCCGCGAGGCCGGTGGCCACGCCAACATTGGCCGCCCGCTCAAACACACCGCCAGCTATCTGCTGGATGCGGATCTGCAACCGGTGCCGCAAGGCGTATCCGCCGAGCTGTACCTCAGTGGCGCGGGCATCACCCGTGGGTACCTGGCACGGCCAGGCCTGACCGCTGAAAAGTACGTGCCCAATCCGTTTTCCAGCAGCGGCGAACGCCTGTACCGCAGCGGTGACCTGACCCGTTATCAGGCCGACGGCACCCTGCAGTACATCGGCCGTATCGACCATCAGGTCAAGGTCCGGGGCTTTCGTATCGAGCTGGGTGAAATCGAAGCGCAGCTGTTGCAGCAGGATGCTGTGCGCGAACTGGCGGTGCTGGCCCAGGACGGTATCAACGGTCAGCAACTGGTGGCCTACATCGTGCCGACCGATCCGGCGATGCTGGACGACCTCGACGCGCAGGCGCCCCTGCGTGAATCCCTGAAAGCGGCCTTGCGTCAGCACCTGCCGGACTACATGGTCCCGGCGTTCCTGCTGTTCCTCGAGCAACTGCCGCTGACCCCCAACGGCAAACTCGACCGCAAGGCGCTGCCGGCGGTGGACGGGAGCCAGCAACAACGCGAACACGTCGCGCCACGCAGTGCCCAGGAAAAATCTCTCGCGGCGATCTGGCAGGACGTACTGGCCATCGACAACGTCGGCCTGGAAGACAACTTCTTCGAGCTGGGCGGCGACTCCATTGTCTCGATGCAGGTGGTGAGCCGCGCACGGCAGGCCGGGATCCTGCTCAGCCCCAAGGATCTGTTTCAGCACCAGACCATCCGCAGCCTGGCCCAGGCGGCGCGCAGTGGCGAGCAACAACTGATCGACCAAGGCCCGGCCAGTGGCGCGGTGGCGTTGGCGCCGGTGCAACGGTGGTTCTTCGAACAGGCAATTCCAGAGCACCAGCACTGGAACCAGTCGCTATTGCTGGTACCGCGCGAGGCGTTGAACGTCGAAACGTTGGATCGTGCCCTGGAACATTTACTGACCCATCACGACAGCTTGCGCCTGCGTTATCAACAGACAGATAGCGGCTGGCAGCAGGCCTATGCCGCGCCGACCACCGACTCGGTGCTGTGGCAACACCAGGCACAATCGGTCGAGCAGCTCAGCACTTTGTGCGACGAAGCCCAGCGCAGTCTCGATTTGCACAACGGACCGTTGCTGCGTGCACTGCTGGTTTCAATGGCTGACGGCAGCCAGCGTTTGCTGCTGGTAGTTCACCATCTGGCGGTGGACGGTGTGTCCTGGCGTGTGCTGCTGGAAGACCTTCAGCACTTCTATAACGGCGGCACCGCATTGGCGAAAACCAGCTCGTATCAGCGCTGGGTCACGCGCTTGCAGGCGCATCTGCCAGCTTTTGAGCGCAGCCTCGGCCACTGGCAGAATCAACTGCAAGACGCGCCAGATGACCTGCCATGCGAATGCCCGAACGGCGCGCTGGAAAACCGCTTCGAACATAAACTCGAACTCAAGCTCGATAGCGAGCAAACCCGCAAGCTGCTGCAACAGGCCCCGGCGGCTTACCGCACCCAGGTCAACGATCTGTTGCTGACCGCACTGGCCCGCGCCGTTTGCCTTTGGAGCGGGCAAGGCAGCGCGCTGATCCAGCTCGAAGGCCATGGCCGTGAAGACCTGTTCGATGACGTCGACCTGACGCGCACCGTGGGGTGGTTCACCAGCCTGTTCCCGGTCAACCTGAAACCCGCTGCCGATCTCGGCGCGTCGATCAAAACCATCAAGGAACAACTGCGCAGCGTCCCGGACAAGGGGCTGGGCTACGGCGCGCTGCGCTACCTTGGCAGCGCACAGGCACGCGCCGAACTGGCGGCGTTGCCGCAACCGCGCATCACCTTCAACTATCTTGGGCAGTTCGACCGTCAGTTCGAAGCAGGGGCGTTGTTCACCCCGTCTACCGAAGGCAACGGCATCGCGCAGGACCCGTCGGCCCCACTGGGCAACTGGCTGGTGGTTGAAGGTCAGGTCTACGGCGGCGAATTGTCCCTGAGCTGGGGCTTCAGCCGTGAGATGTTCGACACTGCGACCGTCCAGCGACTGGCCGACGTTTACGCGCAGGAACTGATCGCGCTGATCGAACATTGCTGCACCGTTGAAGCCGCGCAAGCTACGCCATCGGACTTCCCGCTGGCGCGCATCGATCAGGCGCAACTGGACGGGCTGCCGCTCGCCATTGCCAATCTTGAAGACCTGTATCCGCTGTCGCCGATGCAACAGGGCATGCTGTTCCATACCCTGTACGAACCGCAGGTCGGCGCCTACATCAGTCAGTTGCGCCTGGACATCGGCGGGTTGGACATCGAGCGATTTACCCGCGCCTGGCAAGCCGCGGTCGAGCGTCATGACAGCCTGCGCAGCAGCTACCACTGGCAAGGCCTGGATACCGCACATCAGGCGATTGCCCGACAGGTCGCGTTGCCGCTCCAAGTGCTTGAAGCCACTGACACCGACGCACTGGCCGACGCCGAGCGCGCGCAAGGATTCGAGCTGGGCATGGCGCCGCTGTTTCGCCTGAAACTGGTACGTACCGGCGCTGATGCCTGGCACTTGATCCACACCAGTCACCACATTCTGATGGACGGCTGGAGCAACGCACAGTTGTTGGCCGAAGTGATCCAGCACTACGCCGCCGGCCAGCCGCTGCCAGTGCCAGCCGGTCAATACCGCGACTACCTGGGCTGGTTGCAACAGCAATCGGCAACTGCCGGCGAGCAGTTCTGGAAAGCCGCATTGGCACCGCTGCAAGCGCCGACCTTGCTGGCTGAAGCCTTGCGTCCACCGGTAGACGCGACGGGCAGCGAAGAGCATCGCCTCACACTCGACTGCCGCGCCACCCAGCATCTGGCCGACTTCGCCCGCCAGCACAAAGTCACCCTCAACACCCTGCTGCAAGCGGCCTGGAGCCTGTTGCTGCAACGCTACACCGGCCAGGATTGCGTGGTGTTCGGCGCCACCGTGGCCGGACGTTCGGCGCCGTTGCCGGGGATCGAACAACAGCTGGGCTTGTTCATCAACACCTTGCCGCTGGTGTGCGCGATGAAACCGGACCAGACCGTCAGCCAATGGCTGGGCGAACTGCAAGGCCTGAACCTGGCCATGCGCGAGTTCGAGCATGTGCCGCTGTACGACATTCAGGGCTGGGCGGGGCAGCAGGGGGCTGCGTTGTTCGACAGCTTGCTGGTGTTCGAAAACTTCCCGGTGGCCCAAGCGCTGAAACAGGGCGCGCCGGCCGGGTTGTCGTTCGCCAACCTGCACAACCACGAGCGCACCCACTATCCGTTGACCCTGGGCATCGAATTGGGCGAAGGCCTGGGGCTGGAGTTCAGTTATGACGCGGCGCGTTTCAGCGCGACGCAGATCGCCCAGTTGTCAGCCAATTTGCAGCACCTGCTGATGCAATTGGTGGCATCGCCAGAGGCGGCTTTGGGCTCGCTGGAACTGCTCGATGTCGACGGCCAGAACGCGGTGCTCGCGATCAGCCAACCGCCTGCGGTTGAGTTATCCACAACGCTTCTGGCTCACCAACAAATCGCCGCGCAAGCCGCCGCCACGCCCGATGCACTGGCATTGCAAGTGGACGGCCACAGCCTGAGCTACGGCCAACTCGATGCCCAAGCCGACCACCTGGCCCAGCGCCTGATCGACAACGGCGCCGGCCCCGGCAAGCGTGTCGGCCTGGCCGTGCGCCGTGGTCCGCAACTGATCGTCAGCCTGCTGGCGGTCCTGAAAAGCGGCGCAGCCTACGTCCCCCTCGACCCGAAATACCCAACCGAACGCCTGGCCTACATGATCGAAGACAGCCGCCTCGACGTGCTGCTCCACGAATCCGGCCTGCTCGAAGATGTGCCAAACGTACAACGCCTAACCCTCGAAGACACCACAACCCCTGTAGGAGCGAAGCTTGCTCGCGAAGAGGCCCGACCAGCCGCCGAAGATCTCGCCTACATCATCTACACCTCCGGCTCCACCGGCCAACCCAAAGGCGTCGCCATCACCCACGCCGCCCTGCGCGAGTTCTGTCAGACCGCCGCCGACTATTCAAGGCTGTCACCAACCGATCGCGTCTTGCAATTTGCCACTTTCAGCTTCGACGGCTTCGTCGAACAATGCTTCCCGGCATTCTGCGTCGGCGCAACCTTGATCATGCGCGGCGATGACCTGTGGGACGCTGGCCGACTGGCCACCGAAATCGTCGAGCAGGGCGTGACGGTTGCCGATTTGCCGGCCGCTTATTGGTTCCTGCTGGCCCGCGAATGCGCCAGCGGTGTCGTGCCAAGCCTCGGCGACTTGCGCCAGGTACACGTCGGTGGCGAAGCCATGTCGGTGGAAGGCCTGCGCCTGTGGCATCAAGCGGGTTTGAGCCACGTGCGCCTGCTCAACACCTACGGGCCGACCGAGGCGACCGTGGTGTCCAGCGTGCATGAATGCCGATTGGCCGATGCCAGCGATGCCTTTGGCATTCCAATCGGTCGCGGCATCCCTGGCCGTGCGCTGTACGTACTGGACGCTGCCGGCCAGCTACTGCCGGCCGACGGCGTTGGCGAGTTGTGCATCGGCGCACCGGCCTGCCTGGCGCAAAGTTATTTCGACCGCCCGGCGCTGACCGCCGAACGTTTCCTGCCGGATCCCTTCGCCCGCGAACCGGGCGCACGGCTGTATCGCAGCGGCGACCTGGCGCGCTACAACGGTAACGGCGATCTGGAGTACGTCGGACGGATCGACCATCAAGTGAAAATTCGCGGTTTCCGCATCGAGATGGGCGAGATCGAAGCCTGCCTGCAAGCCCGGGACGAGGTGCGCGAAGCCGCCGTCATCGCCCAGGACGGCACACAATTGGTGGCCTACATCGTCGCCAGCAGCACGGTGGTTTTGCAGGCTCAATACCTGCTAGGGCTCAAAGCCGTCCTGCAGCGCTCGTTGCCGGAATACATGGTGCCCAACCACATGGTCCTGCTCGACAGGTTGCCGCTCAACAACAACGGCAAGCTCGACCGCAAGGCCTTGCCACGGGTTGAAGCGGGCGATGTGCAACGCGACTTTGTTGCCCCGATGCAAGGGTTGGAGACGCAACTCGCGCAGATCTGGCAAGCCGTGCTGCAGGTCGAGAAAGTCGGTCGCGACGACAACTTCTTCGAGCTCGGCGGCCATTCATTGCTGGTGCTGCAAGTGATCTCCCGTGTACGCCAGCAACTGCAACTTGAGCTGTCGGTGAGCAATTTGTTCTCTGCGGCGAATCTGGCGGAGTTCGCCAAGCATGCGGCGCAAGCGAACCTCAGCGGCCAACCACCGTTGCAACGCGCATCGGACGATCAACCGCGCCTGCTGTCCTACGCCCAGCAACGCCAGTGGATTCTCTGGCAACTGGACCCGCACAGCGCGGCCTACAACATCCCGGCGGCGCTGCGCCTCAAAGGCCCGCTGAACCGCCGGGCCCTGCGCACAACCTTCGCCCAGTTACAGGTTCGCCACGAAACCCTGCGCACCACCTTCGAACAGAAGGGCCAGCAGGCGCGCCCGGTGGTGCATGTCGAGCTGCCGTTGCAGTTCAATGAACAGCCCATCAATGAGTCGGCAATCAACACTGCGGTGGCCGCAGAAATCGCCCGGCCGTTCGATCTGCGCCATGGCCCGCTGTGGCGTTGTTTGCTGCTGCACGTCAGCGCCGAAGACCATGTGCTGGTGCTTACCGTGCACCACATCGCCGCCGATGGCTGGTCGATGCAGGTGATGGTCGATGAATTCAGCGCGCTGTATCAGGCTGCCGTGCAAGAGCGTGCTGCCAACCTGCAGGCACTGCCGGTGGCTTACAGCGACTACGCCCGTTGGCAGCGCGACTGGCTGGAAGCCGGCGAGGGTGCGCGGCAACTGGCGTGGTGGCGCGACCAACTGGCGGGCAGCCAGGCGCCGCTGGCGTTGCCGAGCGAACTGACCCGTCCGGTCCGGCGCAGCGAGCGCGGCGCCAGCCTGGCGTTGAACGTCGATCGCCAGCTGCTGGCCGGTTTGCGCGAGCGTGCGCAAGAACAGCAAGTGACGCTGTTCATGCTGTTGCTGGCAAGTTTCCAGACCCTGCTGCACCGCCAGAGCGGGCAGTCGGGCATCAGCGTCGGCGTGCCGAGTGCAGGGCGTTCACGCCTGGAAACCGAAGGCCTGATCGGCTTCTTCATCAATACCCAGGTGCTGCGTGCCGAGATCGACGGGCAGCAACCGTTCAGCGCCTTGCTACAACAGGTCAAGCAAACGGCATTGGACGCGCAGGCTCATCAGGACTTGCCGTTCGAGCAACTGGTCGATGCACTGCAACCGGACCGCAGCCTCAATCACAGTCCGTTGTTCCAGGTGCTCTACAACCATCAGCAAAAACTCGGCGCCAGTGTCGAGCGCGCGGTGGCCGATTTGCAGGTCGAGCGCCTGCACTGGCAGCAGCACACCGCGCAATTCGATCTGGTGCTCGATACCCAGGAGCAGGGCGATGAACTGGACGCCAACCTGAGCTACGCCACCGACCTGTACGACGAGGCCTCGATGCAGCGCTTCGCCGAACAGTGGTTGAACCTGTTGCGCGCAGTGGTCGAAAACCCACAGCAGCGCGTCGCCGAATTGCCGCTGCTGCAAGCGCCGCAATACGGCGAATTGATCCAGCACTGGAATCCGACCTTCGAGGCACAAGCGCAATCGCCCACCTTGCATCAGCTGTTCGAAGCCCAGGCCGCGCAACGCCCACACGCCATCGCACTGACCTGCGAAGGCGAGCAGATGAGCTACGCCGCGCTCAACGCCGAGGCCAACCGCCTGGCGCGCAAACTGCGCGAGCAGGGTGTCGGCCCCGAAGTGCGGGTCGGTATCGCCACCGAGCGGGCAATACCGCTGGTGGTCGGCTTACTGGCGATTCTCAAGGCCGGTGGCGCCTACGTGCCGCTGGACCCGCAATACCCGGTCGAGCGCCTGAGCTACATGATCGATGACAGCGGCATTGGGTTGCTGTTGACCCAATCTCACCTGATCGACGGCTTGCCGGCCCGCGAAGGCGTGCAGGTTCTTGATCTGACGGCGTTGCAGCTGGACCGCTACAGCGCCGACAACCTGGCGCCGTTGGCAAGCCCGGACAATCTGGCCTACGTGATCTACACCTCCGGCTCCACAGGCCGCCCAAAAGGCGCCTTGCTCAGCCATGGCAACGTCGGGCGCCTGCTCACGGCCACTGCTGGCGAGTTCGATTTCGGCGTGAACGATGTCTGGACCCTGTTCCACTCCTACGCCTTCGATTTCTCGGTGTGGGAGTTATTCGGCGCGTTGTGCACCGGTGGGCGCCTGGTGATCGTGCCGTACTACATCAGTCGCGAACCGCAGGCGTTTCATCGCTTGCTCTGCGATGAAGGGGTGACGGTGCTGAACCAGACCCCGACCGCGTTCCGCCAGTTGTTGCCGATTGCCTGCGCCAGTCCGCGCAGCCTGGCGTTGCGCCAGGTGATCTTCGGTGGCGAAGCGCTGGAAGTGGCCAGCTTGCGTCCCTGGTTCGAACGCTTCGGCGACCAACAACCAACGCTGGTGAATATGTACGGCATCACCGAGACCACGGTGCACGTGACCTACCGCGCGATCCGCCTGGCCGACCTCGATGCCAAGGCGCAAAGCCCGATCGGCCTGCCGATCCGCGACCTGCGCTGGTACTTGCTCGACAGTCAGTTGCAACCGGTGCCAGTGGGCGTGGCGGGGGAGCTGTACATCGCCGGCGCCGGCCTGGCGCGCGGTTATCACGGGCGTAGCGGCCTGACCGCCGAGCGTTTCGTGCCAAGCCCCTTCGATGCGGCGCAGCGCCTGTATCGCAGCGGCGACCTGGCGCGCCAGCGCGCCGACGGCAGCATCGACTACCTGGGGCGGATCGACCAGCAAGTGAAGATCCGCGGGTTCCGCATCGAACTGGGCGAGATCGAAGCGGCCGTGCTGGCGCAACCGGGCGTGCGTCAGGCGGTGATCAGCGTGCATGTCGATGACGGCGGTCCGCAGCTGTGCGCCTACGTCGTCGCCGAACTCACTTCGAATGATCCGATCGCCTGGCGCGACACCCTGCGCGCCGCACTCAGCGTCGATCTGCCGGATTACATGGTGCCTAGGCACTGGTTGTTGCTCGATGCCTTGCCGCTGACCAGCAACGGCAAGCTCGACCGCAAGGCCTTGCCGCTGCCGGATGCCGAAACCTGGCAGCGCCCGTTCGAAGCCCCCGAGGGCGAGCTCGAACAGCAGCTGGCGGCGATCTGGGCCGAGGTGTTGGGCGTGGCCCGGATCGGGCGGCGTGACAACTTCTTTGAATTGGGCGGGCATTCGCTGCTTGCCGCCCAGGCCAGTGCCCGCGTGGAACTGGAACTGGGCATCGAGCTGCCGCTGCGCGTGCTGTTCGAAAGTAACGACCTTCAGGCTTATGCCGCCAACGCCTGGCAACACGCCCCGATTGACAACGATGCACGCCTGGATGCGCTTGAGTCGCTTCTGGACGAGATGGAGATTAACTGATGGAACACAGCACCGCCTCGCGTATCGCCTCCCGCTTCGCTGGCCTGCCGGCCGACAAGCGCCGTGAGTTTCTGGCAAAAATGCAGGAGCAGGGCGTGAGCTTCGGCCAGCTGCCGATCCCGCCCGCCACCACGCCGCAAGCGACTTTCGAATTGTCCTATGCGCAGCAGCGTCAATGGTTCCTCTGGCAGCTCGACCCGCAGAGCAGCGCCTACAACATTCCTGTGGCCCTGCGTCTGCAGGGGCCGCTGAACCTTGCGGCGCTGCAACAGAGTTTCGACGTGCTGCTGGAGCGTCATCAGAGCCTGCGCAGCCGTTTTGTCGAGGAAGACGGCCAGGTGATGCAAGCCCTGGCGAGCTTCAACACGCTGCCCATCGAACAGCACGATCTGCGCGCCGAACCCGAAGCGCTACGCCTTGAATCGGCGATGAAAAAAGTCGAGGCGGAGATTGCCCGTCCGTTCGACTTGCAACACGGCCCGCTGTTGCGCGTCAGCTTGTTACAGCTGGACGTTGATGACCATGTGCTGGTGCTGACCCTGCATCACATCGTCACTGATGGCTGGTCGATGGGCGTGCTGGTCGAAGAGTTCTCAAGGCTCTACGCGGCCCATTGCCAAGGCCAGAGCGCTGGACTTGAAGCGTTGCCGATCCAGTATTCGGACTATGCGGCCTGGCAGCGGCGCTGGATGGAAGCCGGCGAGCTTGAACGTCAACTCGATTGGTGGCGTGAAAAGCTCGGCAGCGAACAGCCGTTGCTGGAGTTGCCCATCGATCGCCCGCGTCCGGCACAACCGAGCCAGCGCGGCGCTCGTCTGGACTTCGCCTTGGATGCCTCGCTCGCCACCGGCCTGATGTCCCTGGCCAGACAGCGCGGCGTCACGCCATTCATGCTGTTGCTGGCCAGTTTCCAGGCCTTGCTCTATCGCTACAGCGGCCAGTCCGACCTGCGTATTGGCGTGCCGATCGGCAACCGCAATCGCGCGGAAACCCGTGGCCTGATCGGCTTCTTCGTCAACACCCAGGTGATGCGCGCCGAACTCGATGGCCGGCTGCCGTTCGCTCAGTTGCTCGAGCAGACCCGCGCCTTTGCGCTGGATGCCCAGTACCATCAGGACTTGCCGTTCGAGCGCCTGGTGCAGGCCCTGCAAGGCGAACGCAGCTTGAGCCACAGCCCGTTGTTCCAGGTGATGTTCAACCACCAGCAGGCCAAACCCGCAGCGGTCAGCGGCTTGCTCGCCGGCCTGCGTGTCGAGGTGCTGAACGCCACGGCGCACACCACCCAGTTCGACCTGCAACTGGACACCCAGGAAGAGGGCGACAAGCTGTTCGCCAGCCTGACCTACGCCACGGACCTGTTCGACGCCGAACGCATCGAGCACCTGGCCCGGTATTGGCGCAACCTGCTGGCCGGGGTGCTGGCGAACCCGCAAATCCCGCTGGCCGAATTGCCGTTGCTCGATGCCGACGAGCACCTGCGCATCCTCGACGACCTCAACGACACCGCTCAAGACTATCCAGGCGAAGTCTGCGTACAGCGGCATTTCGAAACGCGAGTGATGGAAAATCCACAGGCGACGGCGCTGGTGTTCCAGGGCCAGTCCCTGAGCTACGCCGAGCTCAACCTGCGCGCCAACCGCCTGGCCCACCACTTGCGCGCCCAGGGTGTCGGCCCGGAAGTGATCGTCGGGATCGCCTGCGAGCGTTCGCTGGAAATGGTCGTCGGCCTGCTGGCGATCCTCAAGGCCGGCGGCGCCTACGTGCCGCTGGACCCGCAATACCCGCTCGATCGCCTGGGCTACATGATCGAGGACAGCGGCATTTCCCTGCTGTTGACCCAGGAACACCTGCTGGCGCAACTGCCGACGCCGGACAGCGTGCGCACCCTCTGCCTGCAAGCGCATTCCGAGTGGCTGAGCGAACTGCCGGGCGATGATCTGCCCAACCTGGCTGTCGGCGAAAATCTCGCCTACATGATCTACACCTCCGGTTCCACCGGAAAACCGAAAGGTGCGGGCAACCGTCATGTAGCCCTGCATAACCGCCTCGAGTGGATGCAGCAGGCCTACAACTTGCTGCCGAGCGACCGCGTGCTGCAAAAAACACCGTTCAGTTTCGACGTGTCGGTGTGGGAGTTTTTCTGGCCGCTGATGAAAGGCGCGACGCTGGTGATCGCCGCTCCAGGCGAGCATCGCGATCCGCAACGCCTCGCTGCACTGATCGTCGAGCAAGCCATCACCACGCTGCACTTCGTGCCGTCGATGCTCTCGGCCTTCATCGCTGCCGATGAGGCGCTGGCCTGCACCTCGCTGACCCGCATCATCTGCAGCGGCGAAGCATTGCCGATGGAACTGCAACGCCAGACCCTGCGCAGCCTGCCGCAAGCCCGACTGTACAACCTGTATGGCCCGACCGAAGCGGCCATCGACGTGACCCACTGGACGTGCGTGGAAGAGGGGCGCGACAGCGTGCCGATCGGCCGGCCGATCGCCAACCTGCGCACCTTGATCCTCGACAGCGAACTGCAACCTTTGCCGCTGGGCGCGCTGGGCGAACTGTACCTGGGCGGTATCGGCCTGGCCCGGGGTTATCATCGCCGTGGCGCGTTGACCGCCGAGCGTTTCGTGGCCGACCCGTTTGGCAGCGGCGAGCGTCTGTACCGCACCGGCGACCTGGCGCGCTACCGCGCCGACGGTGCCATCGACTACTGCGGACGGATCGATCACCAGGTGAAGATTCGCGGCTTGCGTATCGAGCTGGGGGAAATCGAAGCGCGCCTGCAAGAACATGCCGGCGTGCAGGAAGCCGTGGTGCTGGCCCTCGACGGCCCGAGCGGCAAGCAACTGGTGGCCTACATCGTGCCGCAGGATCGCGGCTTGGTCAGCGCCGATGCGCAGCAGCAAGGCGCCTGGCGCGAAACCCTGAAAAGCCACCTGCTCGGCAGCCTGCCGGACTACATGGTGCCGGCGCAGACCGTGCTGATCGAACAGATGCCCCTGAGCCCCAACGGCAAACTCGAGCGCAAGCGCCTGCCGGCCCCCACCGCCCAGGTCAGCCAGCGCGCGTTCGAAGCCCCGCGCAGCGAACACGAGCGCGTGCTGGCGCAGATCTGGCAGGACGTGCTGGGCCTGGAGCAGGTCGGGCGCCAGGACAACTTCTTCGAACTGGGCGGTGACTCGATCATTTCGATCCAGGTGGTCAGCCGCGCACGGCGTGCCGGTCTCGGCCTGCAACCGCGCGACCTGTTCCAACAGCAAACCCTGCAAGCCCTGGCCGCGGTGGTGAAAGAACAAGCCGCACCGCTGGCGCAGCAAGGGTCGGTGGATGGCGTGCAAACACTCACGCCGATCCAGCGCTGGTTCTTCGAAGAACCGATCCCGCAGCGGGCCCACTGGAACCAGGCGGTGTTGCTGACGCCGCGCGAAACCCTCGAATTGCCGCGCCTGCAAGGCGCCCTGCAACGTGTGCTCAAGCAGCACGATGCCCTGCGCTTGCGTTTCAGCCAGGTCGACAGCCAATGGTCGGCGCGTTATGTCGGCGCCGACAGCGCCGATGTCATCGACATGCTCTGGACTGCCCGCGTCGCCAGTGATGCGTCGCTGGAATCGGTGTGCGATGAAGCCCAGCGCAGCCTCAGCCTGCAAGACGGGCCGCTGCTGCGCGTGGCGCTGATCGCCCAGGCCGATGGTTCGCAACGTTTGCTGTTGGTCATCCACCACCTGGCGGTGGACGGGGTGTCCTGGCGCGTGCTGCTGGAAGATTTGCAGGCCGCGTATCAAGGCCAGGACCTGCCGCCCAAGACCAGTGCCTTCCAGGCCTGGGCGGACAAGCTCAATGCTTATGCGAAGTCCGAAACGGCCATGAAGGAATTGAGCTGGTGGCAGAGTCACCTGCACGGTGCCAGCGATTCGTTGCCGGCGGCCAATGCACAAGCCAATCAGGCCGGGCATCTGCGCCAAGGCGTCAGCATCGGTCTGCACCGCGAGCAGACCCGCCAGCTGCTGCAACAAGCCCCGGCGATCTATCGCACCCAGGTCAACGACCTGCTGCTGACCGCACTGGCTCGTACCCTCAGCCGATGGACCGACAGCGAATCGGCGCTGATCCAGCTCGAAGGCCACGGCCGCGAAGAACTGTTCGACGACATCGACCTGACCCGCACCGTCGGCTGGTTCTCCAGCCTGTACCCGGTGCGCCTGACGCCGACGGCCGACCTCGGCGGCTCGATCAAGGCGATCAAGCAGCAACTGCGGGACATCCCCGGCAAAGGCCTGGGCTACTGCCTGTTGCGCTACCTGGGCGATGCAGCGGCGCAAGCGACGCTGGCCACGTTGCCGCAAGCGCGGGTGACCTTCAACTACCTCGGCCAGTTCGACCAGAGCTTCGCCGAGGACGCGCTGTTCACGCCTGCACGCGAATCCAGCGGCGCCGCGCAATCGGCGGATGCACCGTTGCCGAACTGGCTGTCGGTGGACGGCCAGGTCTATGGCGGTGAACTCAAACTCGACTGGACCTTCAGCCGCGAGTGCTTCGAGCTGCGCGAGATTGAAACCCTGGCGAACGATTTCCGCGCTGAACTGTTGGCGCTGATCGACCATTGCCTGAGCGACGGCGCAGGTGGCGTGACCCCGGCGGACTTCCCGCTGGCGCGCTTGAGCCAGGCACAACTCGACGCGCTGCCAGTGCCGCCTGCGCAGATCGAGGATGTCTACCCGCTGTCGCCGATGCAGGCGGGCCTGTTGTTCCACAGCCTGTACCAATCCGAATCCGGCGCCTACGTGAACCAACTCAGCGTCGAAGCCCGTGGCCTCGATGCCGATCGTTTGTACCGCGCCTGGCAAGCCGTGCTCGACAGCCACGCGATCCTGCGCAGCAGTTTCCACTTCCCCGAAGGTTTCGAGGCACCGGTGCAACTGGTGCATCGTCATCTGCCATTGCCGATGACCTGCCTCGACTGGCGTGGCCGCGAGAATCAGGCCGATGCGCTGGCGCAACTGATCGACAGCGAACGCCTGCAACTCGATCCGACCCGCGCTCCGCTGATGCGCCTGACCCTGGTGCGCCTGGACGACGAGCGCCAGCAACTGGTCTACACCCACCATCACCTGTTGCTCGACGGCTGGAGCAATTCGCTGCTGCTCAGTGAAGTGCTGCAGCGTTATGCCGGGCAGGATGTACCCGCACCCACCGGGCGATTCGCCGACTACATCGGCTGGCTGCAACGCCAGGATGACGAAGCTGACGAGCTGTTCTGGCGCGAGCAATTGGCGAGTCTCGACAACCCGACGCTGCTGGCCGAGACCATGGGCTTCAACAACCGGGCGAACACGGCATTTGCCGATCACCGCCAGACCTTCGACGTCGCCACCAGCCAGCGCTTCAGCGACTTTGCCCGGCAGCAGAAAGTGACACTCAACACCTTGGTGCAAGGTGCGTGGGCACTGTTGCTGCAACGCTACAGCGGCCAGCGCAGCGTAGCGTTCGGCGCCACGGTGGCGGGGCGCCCGGTGGACTTGCCGAGCGCCGAAAGCCAGCTCGGCCTGTTTATCAACACCCTGCCGGTGATCAGCAGTCCGGACGCCATCGAAAGTGTCGAGCAATGGCTGACGCGTTTGCAGGCGCAGAACCTGGAACTGCGCGAGCACGAGTTCACCGCGCTGGGCGATATCCAGCGTTGGGCCGGACGTGCCGGCGAGCCGCTGTTCGACAGCCTGCTGGTGTTCGAAAACTTCCCGGTGGCCGAGGCCTTGCAGCAGGGCGCACCGGCTGGCTTGAGTTTCTCGATTCCACAAAACCACGAGCGCACCAACTTCCCGCTGACCCTGGCGGCCACCGCGGAAAACCAACTCAGCATCAACTGGAGCTACCAGTGCAGCCACTTCAGCCGCGAGGCGATCGTGCGCATGAGCGAGCACCTGGCCGCGTTGTTGACGGCGATGGTGGCTGCACCACAAGCGGCCTTGAGCGAGCTGGACCTGCTGACCGAGGTGGAACGCACGCAGCAATTGCTGGAGTGGAACCCGCCGTTCACCGCAGAAAGAAATCCGCTGTGCGTGCATCAACTGATCGAGGCCCAGGCCCTTATCCGACCTGACGCCACGGCGCTGATCTTCAGTGACCTCGAACTGAGCTTCGACCAACTCAACCGCCGCGCCAACCAGTTGGCCCATCGCCTGCGCGCCTTGGGCATCGGCCCGGAAGAGCGGGTCGGCCTGGCCATGCAGCGCTCGCCAGAGATGATCATCGGCCTGTTGGCGATCCTCAAGGCCGGCGGTGCCTACGTGCCGCTGGACCCGGCCTACCCGGCGGAGCGCCTGCGCTACCTGATGCAAGACAGCGGCATTTCCCTGCTGGTCAGCCAATCCTGGCTGCGGGAAAAACTGCCACTGCCCGAAGGCTTGCCGGTGCTGGAAATCGACCGCGAAGCGCTTGAGGGGATGCCCGACAGCAACCCGGTCAACCTGACCTGTGGCGAAAACCTCGCCTACCTGATCTATACCTCGGGTTCCACCGGGCGGCCCAAAGGCGTCAGCGTGGCCCACGGCCCGCTGGCCATGCACTGCGTAAAGATCGGCGAGTTGTACGGCATGACCCCGGACGATCGCGAGCTGCAATTTGCCTCGATCAGCTTCGACGGCGCCCACGAGCGCTGGCTGACGCCCCTGGTGTTCGGTTCGGCGGTGATGCCGCGCGACGACGAGTTGTGGAGCGTGGAGCGCACCTGCGCCGAGATCGAAAAGCACGGCATCACCATCGCCTGTTTCACCCCCAGCTACCTGGGGCAGATCGCCGATTTCATGGGCGAAGCGGGACGTGATCTGCCGATCCGCTCCTACACCCCATGCGGTGAAGGGATGGCCAAGCATGCGTTCGACGAAGTGCAGCAAGTCCTGCAACCCAAGCGCCTGATCAACGGCTATGGCCCGACCGAAACGGTGATCACGCCGCTGATCTGGCTGGCCTATCCGGAGACCGAATTCGACTCGGCGTTCATGCCGATTGGCCGGCCGGTGGGCAACCGCAGTGCCTACATCCTCGACAGCGGTTTGCAGCCGTTGCCGGTTGGCGTGGCGGGTGAGTTGTACCTGGGCGGCGAGGGCGTTGCCCGTGGGTATCACCAGCGTCCTGACCTGACTGCCGAACGCTTCGTGCCCGATCCGTTCGTGCCGGGGGCGCGTCTGTACCGCAGTGGCGACCTGGCGCGGTTCCGTGCCGATGGCGTCGTCGAATACCTCGGCCGTATCGACCAGCAAGTGAAGATTCGCGGCTTCCGTATCGAACTCGGCGAAATCGAAGCCTGCCTGCTCGAACATGAAGGCGTGCGTGAAGCCTTTGTGATTGATCGCGACGGTCCGGTGGGCCGGCAACTGGTGGGCTACGTGGTGCCGCGCGATCCGCTGGCTGACGAACAGGAACTGCAGGATGCATTGACCGCGCACCTGCGCAGTCGCTTGCCGGCGCACATGCTGCCAGCGCATTTGCTATGCCTGGCCGCGTTGCCGCTGACGCCGAATGGCAAGCTCGATCGACAGGGTTTGCCAGCGCCTGAGGCGACTCGACACACTCAGGATCAAGTGGCCGCCGCGTCGCCTGCCGAAGCGCTGTTGGTGGACATCTGGCAGGACTTGCTCGGCCTGGACTCGGTGGGCGTCACCGAAAACTTTTTCGAACTGGGCGGTGATTCGATCATTTCGCTGCAAGCGGTGAGCCGGGCCGGGCAGCGCGGACTGGTGTTCAGTCCCAAGCAGTTGTTCGAGCAGCAGAGCATTCGTGCACTGGCCGCGGTGGCGAGCCGTCGTGAAGCCTTGTTGGTCGAAGTGCCTGCAGTCGAGAAGTTTTCCTTGGTGCCGCACATCGATTCCACCGCCCGCGAAGGCTTGCAAGACCTGTATCCGCTGTCGCCGATGCAGCAGGGCATGCTGTTCCATTGCCTCGAATCGCCGCAGCTCAACCCCTACGTCAACCAGTTGAGCGTGGCAGTGGACGGCTTGCAGGTGCCGCGATTCCGCGCGGCGTGGCAAGCCTTGATCCAGCGTCATGAAGTCCTGCGCGCCGCGTTCCGTTGGCGCGATGGCCTGGCCGATCCGCTGCAAGCGGTGTTCGCCAGCGTCGAGTTGCCGATCGAGGAACTCGACTGGCGTGAGCACAGCGACACAGAAAAGGCGCTGGGCGAACTGGCCGCCGCCGAACAGGCCAAGGGTTTCGACCTGAGCTGCCCGCCGCTGATGCGCTTTGTCCTGGTGCGCCTGGGTGAAGAACGGTACCAGATGATCTGGATCTACCATCACCTGCTGCTCGATGGCTGGAGTGCCTCGCGCCTGCTCGGCGAGATGCTGCGCCTGTACCACCACGACAGCCTGCCGGCGCTGACCGGGCGTTACGCCGACTACATCGCCTGGCTGCAACGCCAGGACCAGGCGCAGGCAGAAAGCTTCTGGCGTGAGCGCCTGGCGTCGCTCGAGGCACCGACCATCCTGGCCTCGGCCTCGGGTGCCGCAGGTTCCGGTCACGGCGTGATGTACAGTGACCTCGACGCCGAGGCGACGCGCAAGTTGCACCGTTTCGCCAAGCGTCAGCGCGTCACCCTCAACACCCTGGTGCAAGGCGCCTGGCTGTTGCTGCTGCAACGTCACAGCGGCCAGCGTAGCGTGGCGTTCGGCGCGACAGTGGCGGGGCGGCCGACGGGGCTGGCCGGTGCCGAGGACATGCTCGGCCTGTTCATCAACACCTTGCCGGTGATTCAGGTCCTCGACCCGCACCAGCCGCTGGGCGAGTGGCTGCGTGACTTGCAGGACTACAACCTGGCCGTGCGCGACTTCGAACACACGCCATTGTCCGACGTGCAGCGCTGGGCCGGGCAGGGTGGCCAGGGCCTGTTCGACAGCATCATCGTGTTTGAAAACCATCCGGTAGACCGTGCCTTGAAAGGGGGCGAGGAAGGTGAGCTGCGCTTCGCCGAAGTCGGCAGCGGCGGCGTCACCAACTTCCCGATGGATTTGATGGTCAGCGCCAACGACCAGGGCCTGGAAGTCGAGTACCTGTACCTGCGAGATCGCTTCAGTGAACAGGAAGTGCAGCGCATTCGCGCACAGTTGGAAGGTTTGCTCCGTTTGTTGCCGGAGGATGCGGACTGTCTGCTCGGTAACATCGGCCTGCCCGAAGCGCGCGTGAGCCTGCCGCAAGCCTTTAGCGACAACCCTGATCTGCTGCACAGCTTCAATCAGCATGTGCGCAGCCAACCGCAGAAAATCGCCTTGTTCTGTGAGGATCGCGAAGTCAGCTACGCCGATCTTGAACAGCAGGCCAATGCGCTGGCGCAGTTGTTGATCAGTCGAGGCATTGGCCCGGAAAGCCTGGTGGCGGTGGCCTTGCCCCGTTCGGAACGCACCATCGTCGCGTTCCTTGCCGTGCTCAAGGCCGGTGCGGCCTATCTGCCGCTGGACCTGGCCTACCCGGCCGAGCGCCTGGCCTACATGCTCGATGATTCGGCCGCCAGCCTGTTGCTGTGCGACAGCGACCTGGGGGATCGCCTGGTACTGGCCGCCAGCCCGCCACGCGTGTTGCTTGATCAGACGAGCCTGGTTGGCAACACCGAGTGCCCGGTTTCCCATCCACTGCCGGGGCACCTGGCGTACCTGATCTACACCTCCGGCTCCACCGGCCAGCCCAAAGGCGTGGCGGTGGAACGTGGACCGATTGCCCGGCATTGTCGCGGCATCATCGACCTCTACGAACTGGCGCCGCGCAGCCGCGAACTGCACTTCATGTCGTTCGCCTTCGACGGTGCCCAGGAACGCTGGCTTAGCGTGCTGTTGGCCGGTGGCAGCCTGGTGATTCGCGAGGACAATCTGTGGACCCCGGAACAGACCCTGGAGGTGCTGCATCGCCACAACGTCACCGTCGCCTGCTTCCCGCCGGCGTACCTGCAACAGATGGCCGAAGTGGCCGAGCGCCTGGGCAATCCGCCGGCGGTCGAGGTGTATTGCTTTGGCGGTGATGCGGTGCCGGACGCCAGCTTCGAGCAGGTCAAGCGCGCCCTGCGTCCGCAGCGTCTGGTCAACGGCTACGGCCCGACCGAAACCGTGGTCACGCCGCTGCTGTGGCGTGCGCAAGCCAGCGAAACCTGCGAGGCGGCCTATGCGCCGATTGGTCGTGGTGTGGCGGGCCGTGGCCTGTACATTCTCGACGCCGACCTCAATCCGTTGCCGGTCGGCGTCAGCGGCGAGTTGTACCTGGGCGGCGAATGCCTGGCACGGGGTTATCACCTGCGCCCGGGCATGAGCGCCGAGCGTTTCGTTGCCGATCCGTTCGCGGCCGGTGGTCGCATGTACCGCACCGGCGACCTGGTGCGCCAGCGCGAGTGTGGGTTGATCGACTACCTCGGCCGGCTCGACCAGCAAGTGAAGATCCGCGGCTTCCGTATCGAACTGGGCGAGATCGAAGCCCGTCTGCGTGATTGCGCAGGGGTGCAGGATGCCGCCGTGGTGGTGCATGACACGCCCACTGGCAAACAGTTGGTCGGTTATGTAGTGGCCGCTGCCGCTGCCGGGCTGGATCGGCGCTTGAAGGCCGAGCTGCAAACGCAGATGCCGGACTACATGGTGCCGGCGCGGATCCTGGTGCTGCAGCGCTTCCCGCTGTCGGCCAACGGCAAGCTTGATCGTCGCGCACTGCCGGTGCCGGAATGGACGCTTGGCGGTTACCGCGCGCCGCGTAACGCGCTGGAATGCGCGCTGGCGACGATCTGGCAAGAGGTATTGGGTGTGCCGCAAGTGGGCATCGACGACAACTTCTTCGAACTCGGCGGCGACTCATTGCAGGTGCTCAAAGTCATCTCGCGGGTGCGTAGCCAGCCACAACTGGGCTTCGAATTGAAACTGCGCGACCTGATGCAGAAACCCTGCATCGCTGAACTCAGTGGCTACCAGGCTGCCGAGACTTCGAGTGCGCCGGACCCGTTGCTGGCCTTGAATGGCCGGGTGGCGAAGGTGCCGGCGCTGTTCTGCCTGCACGCCGGGTTCGGCACGGTGTTCGACTACGAGCCCCTGGCCCGCCGCCTGGAAGGACGGCGCACGGTGTACGGCCTGCAATGCCGCATGCTGCTCGACCCGCAATGGCAGGATGCGTCGTTGCTGGCCATGGCCCAGGCCTATGCCCAGCGCATTCGCACGCAACAGCCGCAAGGCCCGTACTACCTGCTCGGCTGGTCGCTGGGTGGCGCGTTGACGCAATTGGTCGCCCATGAACTGGAGAGCCAGGGGCAGACGGTAGCCTTCGCCGGGCTGGTCGACAGTTATGTGGCGGGTACCGCCGAAGCGGGGGACTGGCGCGAAGATTTGGCGGACTTCCTGAAGTTTGTCCTCGGTCAACCGTCTGAACAAGCACAGGCATTGATTGCCTTGAAAGCCCAAGGCCTCAACGAGAGCGAAGGCGCCGCCGCGGTGATCGAGGCGGCCATGCACGGCGCTAATGACCACGCAGCACTGGGCGCTAGTGAACTGACGCAGATATTCGCCACTGGCTCGTCGCTCAAACAACTCGCCTTGGCCCAGAGACAATTGCCGAAGGTACAGGTTGGCAGCCATCGATGGTGGATGGCCGGGCGCGACGACGAACGCCGGGTGTTCGAGGCCCAGGTGGGGCATCACGGAGTGGATCGTCTGTTGGCGGGCGGGCACTACGAGTTGCTGCGTGGTGATCAATTGCTCAATGAACTGGACGACTTGCTGGAGCATCGCTTAGCGACTGCATGACAAAAATTGTGGCGAGGGGATTTATCCCCTCGCCACAGATGACCGCACTCACCTCTGGGGGAGCGTCGCTCGTTACAAGATTGATTATTGACCTCTTTGTGTAAAAGGACTCCCCCCATGGCCCTACTGCCAGAACTTGAAGCTTTCCTCGAACTCGCCATGTTCGGTCGCCTCACCGGCAAAAGCCGCCCAATGCACGAACAAACCCCGCAACAGGCACGGATCGACTTCGAAGCCTCTTCCAGCTTCCTCGATGTACCACTGGACCACATTGCCTGCGACCACTTCACCATCCCCGCCCGCGACGGCCACAGCCTCGCGGCGCGCCTGTATCGCGACGGCCAACCCTTCGACGGCCTGCAACCGGTGATGCTGTACTTCCACGGCGGCGGCTACGTGGTTGGCAGCCTCGATTCCCACGACGCCCTATGTCGTCGCCTCGCAGCCCAGGGTGGTTTTGCCCTGTTGACCGTGGATTATCGCCTGGCCCCCGAATGGAAATTCCCAACCCCGGTACAAGACGCCTGCGACGCCGGCAACTGGCTGGTACGCGAAGGCGCCCCCCGTGGCCTGGACGCCACCCGCGTGGCACTGGCCGGTGACAGCGTCGGCGCGACACTGGCCACGGTGTTGTCGATCATCGCCGTTCGCGAGCCTGCGGAACTGGCGCTGAAACCCAAGGCGCAGCTGCTGGTGTACCCGGTCACAGATGCCACCACCCACTGCGCCTCGCACCGGGATTTTGCCGAAGGTTACCTCCTGGAAACCCCGACCCTGGACTGGTTCTACGCCCACTACGCACGCACGCCTGCGGACCTGGCCGACTGGCGCTGCTCGCCGTTGCTGGCTGACGACCTGTCGGGTTTGGCGCCGGCGCTGGTGTACCTGGCCGGTTATGACCCGTTGCATGATGAAGGGTTGGCGTATGCCGAACGTTTGCGGGCGGCGGGGAATGAGGTGACGTTGCTGGAACAACCGGGCATGACCCATGACTTTTTGCGGATGGCGGGGTTGTTGAGGGAGGTGGAAGGGATTCATGCGGAAGTGGCGGGGTGGGTGCGGTCGCGGTTGTGATCTGAGATGAAAAAGGCCGCCATCTCCATAAAAGGGATGGCGGCCTTATTGTGTCCGGCGCAAGGACTTTTGGTGGGGCGTCTATCGCCTTCGCGAGCAGGCTCGCTCCCACAAATGAACTGTTTGCAATCTGGGTTTTGGATTTGCCGAACATCTCCTCTGGTAAGAACCCCTCAGGTCAGCTCGAACAAGTTGCCCGATGCGCGCAACATGGCGGTGACGCTATCAATGCGCTGCGCGTAGTCTTCTGAAGCAATCTGCCATTTCAGGCCGGTCACCAACTCGCCAATGTGGGCGGTAGGTTGCAAAAGTTGCTCGGCACCGGGCAGGAACGGCAGGGCCAGGCCGCTGGCCTTGTCGATGACCTGGTAACCGATGGTTGCCCCGCCAATACCCGCCGCCAACCCGCCAACCCCACCCAGTGCACCGCCGCGCTTGATGCCATACACCGTGGCCCCGGCCAGCATCGCCACGCCCAATACCCGCCCAGCCACCACCACCGGCGACAGCTCGCGGCTATTGTCATTGCCGAAGTAGGTCATGCGGTAGAAGAAGTAACCGGCCCACAGCTCCCGGGATTTCAGCTTGTCATGCATGAACCATGCGCGTGAGTCGTGCACCTGGTCATCGAACAGCGCCACCAACAGGGCCATGACTGGATCCTTGCTCGGCGTACCCCAGTCGTCACTAAACAGTTGCTTGGCACGTCGCTCGCCCGCTTCGTGAATAGCCGCGTGATCCCGTGCCTCGTCGTTCTCATTGAGCAGGTAGATCGTGTCGCGCAACAGCACATCGGTGATCTCGGCGCTCCAGTGGGTCTGCTCGCGTTTGAGGCCTTGGTAGTCGCGCTTGAATTCGGCGGCGGCCTGGCTGAGCTGGGTCTTGTCGATCTGTGGCTCATAGATCGGCGGGCCGGGATGATTCGTTGCCGCTTGTGGTGATTTCAGGCGATTTCCCAGGGCGATATCTTGCTGTTTCTTATAGTTCTCACGCCCTTTCTCGGCTTCCTCGGCCGTTGCCTCTGTTGCCTGAGTGAAGAAAGGCTGGAGTTTGTAGCTGTCGTTGTTTTGCAGTGAGTCGTTGGCATAATGGCCAATGCGCCAGCCGGTGATCCATCCCAGTTGATCGACCAGGGTTTCTTCCACGGTGGTGCTCAGCTGTTGTGGCACGTATTTCGAGGGTGAAGTATTGGAGGTTTCATTAGTCGCTAGCCCGGTAGGGTTTGGCGCCAAGCGTTGAAGCGTTCGACTAGTGCTTCGCTAAGTCCGAATTCCCTGTCAGTTGCAGGACTCAGGGCGCGCCACACTTTCTCTAGTTTCAGCCTTTCCGACAGCACTGTTTCCGGCACCTGCAGCGGCGCGCCAGCCGCAAAGGCTTCGGCATACAGGTCATGCAGGAGGATCTGCGACACTAGCTCACTGGTGCCACCACGGGCCTTGCCCTGATCATTTTTCGGGTAGCCACCCCCGACATCGGAGTGCACACCGGGGTACACCACTTCATAGGTATTGGCCGGGTATTGGCCATCCTCGTTGCGGATCGAATCGAGCGGAAAACACGCACGCTGTTCGAAAGACGCAACGAAATGTCGGCAGCATTTGACGAGCTCCGGAAAGGTTTTTGCCTCCGGCAACAACTGGCTGTCATCGGCCCAGTCCATGTGCCCGGCAAAAAATGGTGCCACGTTAGCGATGCCCACTGAGGCCACGGTGTCCAGTATGCCAAGGAATTCGACGCTCACCGGCAGGCCGATCAGGCTCTGTGACGGTAGTTCCGCCCCCTCCGGGGTTTCGAACAACTGGCTGAGCCAGGTGACGAAGGTCCGGGCTTCTGCTGCGCCGCGGGAGAACCCGTATATGTACAGCTTGACGCCCAATACTTTGGGTGTGGCCCGCTCCACGCGGTCTAGCAAGGTACCGAGCACTTCTTTCATCACCTGCCTGCGCTTGCTGGGGCCGGCGCCAAACATCAGTGGAGCTTTCCACGTGCTCATAGAGGCGACGGCTTTCGCCCGTCGATCCTGAGAAAGTGGAGTTCCATTAAGCGCCGTATGCAAAGCGTCAAAGACGGAAACCAGAGCCCAGTTGATGCGGTCTTCACCGCCGGTGGCATATTTCAGCCCGTCTTCGCTGTAGTCCAATTCGCCAACTTCAGGGAAGGGCGTGCCCACACCGGGCATATAGTAGGAAAAGTAACCATTCTTTTTGGCCTCAGTGCCTTGAAGCGAGGCATGGAACAGCTTGGCGATGTTGCTCGGGTGATTATTCTTGGTGTCGTTGTTGTCATTGTTATTTGTGCCATCGAAAAACAGGCTGATGTGCAGACTGTGGCAACAACAGAAAAGTTGTGAGCGCCGCCCTTGAGCATCAGGTGTCCGCTGGAAGCGATCCTCCTCATAAGTGTGTTTTTGATAATTTTTTGTGACGATCCGAACATCCGCCGGAAGACGCCCCTCTAAAGGGAATACCGGTGGTGCCCAGGCTTTAGACTTTGAGTTGTTTTTTATTTCGGACATACAGCTGGCTCCTTCATCTGCATAGGTTCATTGATTGGATAGTTAGGTTGGCTATACACCGCGCAAGCGGTAGTGACCTTGACACGATTGCACGTTAAAAAATGCACTTTAAGGTCGCACGATTCTGTGCCTGGCCACTCTGGAATATCTACGCTGGCACTGTGGTGTTGAAAATTAGCTTCGTGCTGAGCCCATGATTCTTCATCGAAGCCATACCCTGTTTGTCTTCGTTTTAATTTTGCAAAAGGTTCAGGGTCAACTTCCCATTCAATATGCGCCTTCAAGCCAGGACGCCACTTGGTCGGCATAATAATGCAGCACGAACTTCCCCCTCCGCCATGAGCACGATAGCCGTTCACCGATAACCAGTTGATAGCATGGACTGTATGATTGACGGCCTCTATATTGCCGCCTGCCATCTTGTTATCCGCAGGGGTGCACCCAAGCAGCATAAATGTCGCCCCGCCCAGCAACCATAGTCCCCTTTCTTTCCTTTTCATTGTTTGCATTACTAGCAACTCCTTTGCTTAAAATCAGAAACCCAAGATTTTGGCGATTTTGGTGGAAAGACCGGAGTTGGATTGTTCATGTTCAGACTTCCCTGGCCTGGATGAGCGTTCAGGGCGGTGCCCTTTTCACCCGCTGTTAAGACTTGAAAACCTCTCAAAAAGTAAACAGGCGGGGATATAGGAAACATCTACGGCGCGTGTAGGATTGGTCTCTGTGTCGTAGCGCTTTTGATGTAGGATTTTTTACGGTCTTTTCGAAGGGGTGGAGAACAGCGACTTTGGACGGGGCAGATCGAGCGTTGATTGATCTTTTTTCACAGCTTTCCCGCGGATGGGTTCAAGTCTGTTTAAAAGCCCGACAAGTTACTTCCAGAAAGCCACAGCACCTTGCGTCGTTGCCTACAGTTACTCCAGAATCCGCCGGCTTGTGCGCCTTGGGGTCGCTCGGTAACTTGGCTCGGGTCACTGATTGTCAGTGATCGGGTTTAGTAGCCCGTGGTGTTATCAGTAAGGTGTACAGGCTCTGTCAATCAGGTATCCCATCCCTGAACTTGATGGTGGCTGGCGCAGGGCGCTTCGGCGCGCCGGTAAATGCTGATCTCCCCGGTCTACTAACCTGCGTCCAGCCGCCACCCTTCTTTTAGTAGAGAAGAGTTGGCGGCTCCATTCAGGAGTAATCAGCATATGATCAGAGAAACGCCGAATCGGCCGGACCGCGATCCGACACCCTCGTCAGAAAATTCCGACCCAAACAATCCCAACGACCGCATCCCCTCGGCCGCCGACATCCAGTCCACCCCACGCAAGCTCTGCAGCATGTTCATCGTCAACCCTGAGCTCGATGTCGAAACCCTGCTGGCTCATGCCTGTGAGTCTCTGGCTTCGGCCAATGTCATGGCGTTGGATCTGGCGGATCATATGGAAGGGACAGGTCGTCATTCGTTGTTGGGGATTGCCCAGGTGATCATGTTGGGGGAGTTGGCGGTAAACCGGGCGTTGGACCGGATCGATCCGCCTGAATAATCAATGTTGGGGCGAGGGCCGCCTTCGCGAGCAGGCTCGCTCCCACAATTGATCGAGGTGAACGCGGATTTTGTGCACACCGAAGATCCCCTGTGGGAGCGAGCCTGCTCGCGAAGGCGGCATCATGGGCATCGCCAATATCGGTCCACAAAAAATGCCCGCATCTCACGATGCGGGCATTGTTAATTTCAGCTTCGCGACTCAGAAATCGTACTTGGCGGTGAGTTGGAAGTTACGCGGCTCGCCGTAGAAGGTGGTGCCGAAGTTGCCCAGGCCGGTCAGGTATTTCTTGTCGAAGACGTTGTATGCGTTGGCAGTGAAGCTCAGGTGTTCGTCGTACTGGTAACGGGTCATCAGGTCGACGAGGGTGTAGCCGCCTTGCTTGAGGTTGACGGTGGCGCCTTGCCCGCTGCCATCGACGCTCGGATTGAAGCTCTGGCCGTAGAACGCGCTCTGCCAGCTGACGCCGCCGCCGACGGTGACTTGGTCCAGGGCGCCGGGCAGGCGGTAGGTGGTGAACGTACGCACGACGTGTTCCGGTTTGGTGGTGGCCAACGGGAAGCCGAAGATGCGTTGTTCGTCCTTGTCGCGGGAACGCGCGTAGGTGTAGCCGGCCGACAGGTTCCAGCCTTCGGCCAGTTCACCGGCCATTTCCAGCTCCACACCCTTGGTGGTGGCGCCGGAGATTGGCTTGTAAACGTCCTGGCCGGTGGTGGTATCCGTGGTGACGTACTGGGCGACGTTGTCCTGTTCGATGCGGAAGAAGGCCAGGCTGGCGTTGAGTTTGCCTTCGAAGTAGGCCGCTTTCAGACCGGTCTCGTAGCTGTCGCCTTCAACCGGGTCCAGGGTCTTGCCACTGGCGTCCTTGTAGATTTGTGGCTGATAGATGTTGGTATAGCTGGCGTACACCGAGTACGTGTCGTCGAGGTCATAGACCACGCCCGCGTAAGGCGTGACAACGCCGTGTTCCTTGTAGCTGGCATGGGTGTCAGCCAGGCTCGCGCCCGGATAATAGGTGTAGTCCTCGTTGTACTTGAAGGTGCTGACACGGCCGCCGAGGATGATCGACAGGTCGTCGGTCGGGCGCAGGCGGGTGGCCAGGTACGCGCCGTTCTGGCTTTGGGTGCGTTCGTACTTGCCGTTTTTCGGAAACTCCGGTTTGGCAATGTGACCTTTCCAGTCAAAGATGTCGCCCGGCACCAGCCCGAACTCGCTGCTGTCGTAGGTCGCACCGGTCTGGCGGGAATGGGAGGTCATGAAACCCGCCACCAGTTCATGTTCGCGACCGCCCAGGCTGAACGGGCCGGAAACGTTGACGTCAGCGGTGTTCTGTACGCGATGGCCTTCCCAGCGCCCCCAGTAGAAGAACATGCCTTCGCCGGTATTGCGATCCGGGTTGCCACCACTGGCGGAGGCCAGTTGGGTATCGTGATCGGTGGTTTTCTGGTCGAACGTGGCCTTGAATTTCCAGTCGTTGGCCAGTGCCTGTTCCAGGGAAGCGAAATAGGTGGTGCTGTCGAAGTCACGACGGCTCCAATCGGAACCCGGGTTGAAGCTGCGAGAGAAATCGGTACGACCACCGTCGGAATAGAACGGCGAGTTACCGGTCCAGGAACTGCCGCGAGGGGTGGCGCTGGATTTGTCGACGCCCAGGGTCAGCAGGGTATCGTCGGTCAGGTCGGCTTCGAGGATGCCGTAGTACAGGTCTTTCTTCTGGCTGTAGTGGTCGATGTAGGAATCTTTGTCCTGCAAGGCACCGACGAAACGGCCGCGCACGCTGCCGCTATCGTTCAGCGAGCCGGAGATGTCGCCCTCGGTACGGTAGTTGTCCCAGGAACCGGCGGTGGCGCTGACCGAGGCCTTGAATTCCTTGGTTGGTTTCTTGCGGATCAGGTTGACGGTGGCCGCCGGGTCGCCGGCGCCAGTCATCAGGCCGGTCGCGCCCTTGATGACTTCGATGTGATCGAGGCTTGCAGCGTCATCGCTGTTGTTGGGGTTTTCACCGTACACGCCGTCGTAGGGAATGTTGACGCCATCGTATTGAAAGTTGGTGATGGCAAAGCCTCGGGCGGAAAATTCGGTACGGTCGCTGTCGTACTTCTGGGCGGTGACACCCGGGGTGTTGCGCAGCGCATCGGCGACGCTCGTCACACCGCGATCGTCCATCTGCTGACGGGTCACCACGGTCACCGACTGCGGCGTTTCGCGAAGGGTCAGCGGCAGCTTGGTGGCGGTAGTAGTCGCACCCGTGGTGTAGGAGCCGGTGTCTTCAGTGGTCAGGCCCAGGGCCTGGCCGGAAATGGTGGTAGCGCCCAGTTGCAGGCTCGACGAGCCACCCGACACCAGCGTCACGCTGTTGCCGTTGATCTGGAACGAAATGCCGGTGCCCTTGAGCATCTCGGCCAGGGCCGCGGAAGGCTCCAGCGAGCCGGACACCGCGCGGGACTTGATGCCGGCCACCTGGTCCGGGCTGTAGAGGATTTGCAGATTGGTCTGCATGCCCAGTTGGGTCAGCGCGCTGGACAGCGGCTGCACGGCAATACTCACTTTTACAGGCGCTGCGTTGGCCATCGAGCTCCCCAGCAACGTGGCGGTCAACAGGACGCTGGTCAACAGCGTTTTGTGCAGTGACGGGCGCTGTACGGCCAGCGCGAGAGGGGTACGGCGTGGAAGAGATCGCATTACTTGCCTGTGCTCCTGAAAAGTGTCGTGCAGATTTTTTGTTAATAGGAATGATTATTAAGACGAGATGCGATTGCGAAACCGGAAAAGAAATGTGAAAGAAATGTCATTGGGGTTCAGGCAGGCACCAGCTCGGTGACGACCCGGCCGCTTTCCATGCGCACCAGTTGGTCCGCTACATCGAAATAACGGTCATCGTGGGAGATCACGATGATGGTCTTGCCCAGGCGCTTGAGGTCCGGCAGCAGCTCGGTGTAGAAAATCCGCCGGAAGGTCGGGTCCTGGTCGGCCGCCCACTCGTCGAACACCAGCACCGGCCGCTCTTCCAGCCAGGCATTGACCAGCGCCAGGCGCTTGCGCTGGCCGGTGGACAGGTCGGTGGTGGTGAAGTTGCCGTCCTTGACGCTGACCTTGTGCGCGATCTCCAGGCGCTGCAGGTATTTGTTGGCGTCTTCGGGAATCTGCGTATCGCCCTGTACCACGTCATCGAACAGGTAATAGTCGGCAAAGATGGTGGTGAACAACTGCCGGTAGTCATCGCGATTGTGCGCGTCGATGGCCTCGCTGTTGACACGAATCTGTCCCTGTTGCGGCATGTACAGGCCTAGCAGCAATTTGATCAGGGTGGTCTTGCCACAGCCGTTCTCGCCGACGATGAAGGTGATGTCGCCCTGCTTGATCGACAGGTTGACCGGGCCCAATTGGAAGGGCGCAGCACCCTCGACCGACGGGAAGGCGTAGCGCACGTCCGTCAGTTGCAGTTCGTGCACGGCCTGTTTGACCTTGCCTTGGTCGCTGAGCAGCAGGTGCGGTTCCGGGGTGGAAAACTGTTCGGAAAGTTCAGCGATGCGGCGAAAGGCAATCTGCGCACGGCTGACGATCGGCAGGGTGCCGATCAAATGCTCCAGCGGGCCTTTCATGTACAGCAGCACCAGCACGAAGCCGCTCATGACGGTCTTGTCGGCGCTCGGCCAGAACGCTTGCAGGGCCAGGGCCAGGCCGATGACCACAAAGAACAGCATCGAGCCGAAAGTCTTGGCGATGACGAAGGTGTTGATCGAACGCACCTGGGTGTTGCAGATGAATTCGGCGGTGCCCTTGATGCCCGAGCTGAACATGCGCTGGCGGCGAGGGCGGTGGATGCGCAGTTCCTTGGCGCCTTCGGCAATGGCGTTGTAGTGCTTTTGCAGCTCGTCTTCAGCGTCGCGGGCGGCCATGAAGCCTTGCACACCCTTGCTCTGGGCGTAGGCCTGGATCGCGCTGCCGATCAAGATCGCGGCCACCATGATCAGGAACATCGGCCACGACAGGATCGCCAGGTAGCCCATGCATCCCAGGGTCACGGTCAGGGAAATCGCCAGCGGCGCGAAGGCGAAGGCGAAGTCGCTGATGGTGTCGACGTCGTGGGTCAGCACCGGGATCAGGCGATGGCTGCGGTAACGCTCGATCTGTTCGATCGGCGCCGACAGCACCTTCTCGCCCAGCTGTTTGCGCAGCTTGGCGATGATGTGCTGGCCGACATAGTTGGTGCCGATGTCGGAGCAGATCGAACTGGCCAGCGCCAGCAGGCACAGGCCGGCGAACAGCGCGACCACGCCCTGGGTCAGACCGCTGTCCGAGTGCAGGGCATTGTTGATGGTCGCCAGCAATACCGTGACGCTCAGGCCGCCGACCATGCCCAGGAATATGGAAGCAGCGACGATGAATCGAAAGGGTTTGAGCAGGGCGAACAATTCGCCGATGGCGCCTCGGGTAGGCTGGGTCATGGAAGACGGTTCCTTGGGTCGGAAGGCAGATACCCAGTAGAACGTCTGGTCGAGGGGTTAATTTAGAGGGGGGTGACTGGTGGCGGGGAACTACACGTAAATCCCTGTAGGAGCTGCCGCAGGCTGCGATCTTTTGATCTTGTTTTTAAAAAAATCAAAGTCAAAAGATCGCAGCCTGCGGCAGCTCCTACAGTGGATGGTAGGGGGGGTCAGAGATTGCGCACTACGCGAAAGCCTATCCAGTCCCCGCGTTCCTGAGGGTATTGGCTGTTGCGGTTTCCGGAGCGGGAGAACACCGGGGCTTCCCCCCAGTCGTTGCCGCGGATGTGCACGGCTTCGCAGTTGGGTTCCAGCCAGGCGCTGCCATCGGTGGGGGCGTCGACGTAGTTCGGGTGTTCGCAATCTTCGACCCACTCATAGACGTTGCCGTGCATGTCGTACATACCGAAGGCGTTCGGTGGGTAGCTGCCCACCGGCGAGCTGTAGCTGTAGCCGTCCGCCGGGCCGTAGGTGTTGGCGTGTTTGGCGATGCTGTATCCCTTGCCTTCATCGAACGGAAAGGGGAACGGGCCTTGGGTGCCGCCGCGTGCGGCGTATTCACGCTGGGCCTCGCTGACCATGCTGTATCGCTGTCCGGTTTTCTTCGACAGCCAGGCGACGTAGTTCTTCACGTCGTCGAAGTTCATGCACACCGCCGGCTGACGCGGGCCCTGCGGGTAGCGCGGCTTGCTGGCGATGCACTCGCGACCTGGCCGGGTATCGCCGTTGGCGATGGTCACGCCGCTTTCCTTGATATAGCTGTCCCATTCACCGGCGGTGATCTGGAAGCGGCTCATGGCGAAGGGTTTGGCGAAGGTCACCTCATGCATCGGACCCTCATCGGGCTCGCGGCCGACTTCGTCATCGGGCGTGCCCATGGTAAAGGTGCCGGCGGGCAGCACGACCATTTCCGGGCAGTTCTTGCAGTCCTTGAATACCTTGCCCGCTGGCGGTGGGGTGGCGGCCTGTGCGGCGCAGGGGAGCAGGCCGGCGATGAGGGCGGTTAGGGCGAGGGCTAACATGTGACGGGTCATTTTCTATCTCGATAAAGAAGAGCGAACCCTGTAGGAGCGAGCATGCTCGCGATGGACGTCAACGATAACGCGGGGTGTCTGAATATCCGCAGTGTTCTGGCGACCATCGCGAGCATGCTCGCTCCTACAGTGAATGGTGGTTTCAGGCGGTTTTGTTCAGTAGGGCCGTGAACCGGTCGATTTCGTGTTCACTGTTGAGCAGGCCGGGAGCGATGCGGATCACCGGGCCAGCGTCACGGTCCACCGAGTCGCAGACCACGCGGTTCTGCATCAGCCCGCTGGCGACCTTTTCGCAGTCCTGGTCCTTGATCCGGAAGAAGGTGAAACCGGCGGACAGTTGCGGGCTCCTTGGCGTGACCAGTTCGATCCGCGGCTGTTCCAGCAGGCGATCCTTGGCATAGCTGTTGAGTTCATGAATGCGCGCCTGGACCTCGGCCTTGCCCAAATCCAGGTGCAGCTTGAACGCTTCGTCCACGGCCCAGCGATGTTCGAAACTGTGATAGCCGCCGGGGGTCATGATGGTCGCGAAATCGGTGGATTCGCTGAAGGTCGGAATGATCGGCGTGACGTCCCGGACCTCGGCGGAGCGGGCACAAATGATCCCGGTGCCACGGGGGCCGAACATCCATTTGTGCGTACCGGCGATAAAGAAGTCGCAGTACATGTCGGGAAAGTCGAGGTCCTCGACGCCAAAGCCGTGCACGCCGTCGACCACATACAGGATGCGGTCCTTTTCGTCGCGCTTGCGGTTGTGCTCTTCGACCAGCTTGCCGATTTCGCCGATCGGCAGTTTCACACCGCTGCCCGATTGCACCCAGGTCATGCCCAGCACGCGGGTTTGTGGGCGGATGCCTTGGGCGATCGAACCCAGCACTTCGTCCACGGAAATGTCGCGGCTGCTCTCGAACAGCTTGAGCTTGCGCACGTTCGTGCCTTGGCGTTGCTGACGAAATTCCAGCGTGTAATTCGTGGAATAGTGTTCATGTTCGCTGACCAGGATTTCCTGATCCGGCCTTACATGAATCCCGCCATAGATCATCGCCAGGCCTTCAGTGGTGCTGCCGGTCAGCGCGATCTGCTCGGGTTTGGCATTGAGGTAGCGTCCGGCCCAGACCCGCACATTGTGCTCGCGTTTCTCGGTTTCCTGCAGGTCCCAGTCCATGGCCCGGCCAGGGTTGCGGTCGATGTTGGCGCGGTGCATGTCGATCGCGTTGCGCACCGGCGTTGGGTGCGAGGTGATGAGGAAATTGGCGAAATGCAGGTAGTTCGGGTCCTGATTGAACAGCTGGCGCAACTGCGCCCATTTGCCCTTGGGCAAAGGCGGTGGCTGCTGTTGTAGATCGCCGGCCAGGGCTGGCGGGTACACGGAAGCAGCCAGGGGCAGGCCGGCGGCGAGAATGCCGGCCTGCTTGAGGAAGGAGCGACGGTTGGTCATGGCTTCGGGTTCGCTTGGCAAAAGTGGCATCAGTTTTTGGCGACGGGCCGGGAGGCTTTTTCGACCTGGTCCCAGACCCGCAGGAAATTGCCGCCCCAGAGTTTGGCGATATCGGCTTCGCTGTAGCCGCGGCTGATCAGCTCGGCTGTCACGTTGCGCGCCTCGCTGACGTCTTTCCAGCCGTCCAGGCCGCCGCCATCGTTGAAGTCGGAACTGATGCCGACGTGATCGATGCCGATTTTCTTCACCGCGTAGTCAATCGCGTCGCCGTAGTCCTTGAGGGTGGCCTTGGGTTCTTCGTCGACAATCGCGTAGAGCTGGCTGGCGTATTCGCCGAACCGTTGTTCCGACCACACGGTGATGATCGGGTCGCCCGGCATCAACGCCATCTCCAGGCCTTGCAGGGGTTGCAGGTCGAAACGCGCACGCAGGGCGTTGAGCTTGTCCTGGGTGGCCTGGCTCAGTGGGCGGATGTAGGTCGGGAAGCCGACGATCTGCACCACGCCGCCGCTGTCCTTGATCAACTGCATTTCGTGGTCGCTGAGGTTGCGCGGGATGTCTACCAGGGCGCGCGGGGCGGAGTGCGAGGCCACCATCGGCGTGCGGCTCAACCGGGCCACTTGCTCCAGGGCCTTGGTCGACATCTGCGACACATCGATGATCACGCCGAGGTCGTTGAGGCGCTGCACGGCCTGCTTGCCGATGTCCGAGAGACCGCCGAGGGCGTCCCGGGAATCGTTGAAGAATGGCAGCGGCCTGGATGAATCGGCCCAGGCGTTGTTACCCACATAACTGAAGCCGAACATGCGCATGCCCCGTGCCGCCCATTTATCCAGGGCATTGAGGTCGTTGCCCAGTGGGTAGGCGTTGAGCATGCTCATGAAGATCGCGAACTTGCCTTCGCCATGCAGGCGCCGGAAATCGTCAGGGGTGTAGGCGATGGCGGCCTGGTTGGGGAAGTCGCGCACCAGGGCGCTGATGATCTTGTAGCGGGTTTCCTGTTCGAAGCGTGCCTCTTCGACGAAGCCGGCGGTGGGGCGATGCGGCGCGTTGGGACCGTTCCAGATTTCCGGCCAGCCGAAAATTGTCAGGGCCGCACCGGACAGGCGTCCGCGTCCGCTCTTGACGAGGTCGAACTGGCCGCTGCCGTCCTTGTCGGCTTCATTGCCGGCGGTACCGAAGTCCATGGGTACGGTGATGTGGCTGTCGAACGAGAGAAGGCGCTCATGCAGTTCTTCGGCCTGCTTCATCACTTTGACCGGGTAACCGTGATTGTCCTTGAGCCCGTAATCCCAGGCCGCAAAGCCTGCGCCCGCGCAGATCGCCAGGGCCAGCGGCAGGCCGATGAAAAGAGCCTTTTTCGAACGTGGTTTTGTCATTGCCGTCTCAGTCAGGGAGCCTTTGCTATCTGGGAGGAACGAGTGATCGACCAAGGAATTTAGGTGCTCCTGAAAAGATCGCAGCCTGCGGCAGCTCCTACAGGGGCAGGCATTTCATGTAGGAGCTGCCGCAGGCTGCGATCTTTTGGCTGCACCATAAATTTTGGAAGGGAACAAACGTTCTAGCTTGGATAAAGCCTGCTTCATGGCTGACACAGGTAGGGCAATGACGATTTCTCGACGATGGTTCATGGCAGGCCTGGCGCTGACCGGCGCGGCTGTGCCCGCGGCTTTTTATGGGCATCGCCAATGGACGAAGCCGGACCCGACGATCACCCCCGGCGAAGCGTCGTTCGAGGTGGCGGATGTCGCCGGCCAACGCCTGGCGGATACGCTGCGTGGTGTCTGGCAGATACGTTTCGAAGGACGTGATGCCGGGCTTGAAGGCTTGCCACGGGACGGGCTGGAGCTGCTTCTCGACATCGGCCACAAGGGCCGTGGCCTGGTTGGTTTTCTCGACACCGCCGAGCGCTTGCGTTCCAGCGAAGCACCGCGATATCAGGTGCTCGGCGATGTGGCCGGGGTCAAGCCGGCGCAGTTGAGTTGGCGCTTGCTCAGCGCCCGTGGCAGCTGTGACTACGAGTTCAGCATGGCGCTGGACGAAGTCTGGGCCGGTTTCGGCAATGCCGGCAGCGGCAGCCTCAGTGGTCGCGTGCTGGATCTGGATCGCCCCTTGATGATGACGACCCAGGACAATCGCTTTGTCGCGGTCAAGAAGGTGTTCCCCGAAGCCCGCGAACGCACCGCTCTGAATCCACCGCTGCTGGCCTGGCTGACGTCCCAGGAGCATCGCTTGTTCCACCAGCTCTGGCATGCGTCCAGGGATAAATGGCACACCTTGCCCGAAGACAAGCGCGACGCCTTGCGCGGCATCGGGTGGCAGCCCGGGCCGCGGGATAAGGAGCGTGACGCCCGTGGCACACGCAAGGATCGCAACGGCTCCGGCGTGGATTTCTTCTTCATGCATCGGCACATGCTCGGCACCGCACGTTCGATGCAGGACTTGCCGTCATGGACGCGGTTCCCCTTGCCGCAACCGGAGCTGGCCCGGGACCGCATCGGCTTCGCCAATTATTTCGACAACCACGACGGCACGGCGCTGCCACCTACCTGGCTGGCCGAAGACGATGACGAGTATTCGCAATGGGTCAGCGACATCAAGACCGCCGAGACCTACCACAGCAATTTCCAGGTCTGGGAGTCGCAATACCGTGACCCGCGTTACCTGTCGAAGTTGACCCTGGGGCAGTTTGGCTCAGAGGTCGAGTTGGGCCTGCACGACTGGTTGCACATGCGCTGGGCCTCGGTGCCGCGCGATCCGTCCAACGGCCAGCCAGTGCCGTTCGCCCGGGATCCAGCGGACTTTTCCGCGCGCTGGTATGCGCCGGAAAACGACTTCCTCGGCGATCCGTTCTCGTCCCATGTAAACCCGGTGTTCTGGCACTTCCACGGCTGGATCGACGATCGCCTGGAAGACTGGTTCCGCGCCCATGAGCGTTTCCACCCGGGGCAGGTGAGTCGGCTTGAGGTCAATGGCGTGCAGTGGTTCGCGCCAGGGCGTTGGGTCGAGATCGACGACCCGTGGCTGGGGCCGGGGACCCATGGTTGCAGCGCCACGCCGGGGTTGCAGGCGGGCAAGTCGGTGGAGATGGACCCGGAGACCATGAAGCTGGCGTTGCGGATTACCTTTGGCGAGGACGAGAAGAAGCTGGCGGATCTGTTCAGGAAGGTGCCGCAGCGGCCTTGGTATGCGCGGAATTTGAAGGTGAAGCCGGTCGTTACATGATCGTTCCCACGCTCTGCGTGGGAATGCCTCAACGGACGCTCCGCGTTCGGCTCTGGATGGGACGCAGAGCGTCCCGGGCTGCATTCCCACGCAGAGCGTGGGAACGATCAACTACAAAACCTGCCACCCACCCCCAAGCGCCTTGTACAAAGCAATGCTCGCCTGCATCCGCGACAGCCTCAGTTGTACATTCAAATCCTGCGCCGCATACAGTGTGCGTTGCGTCTCCAGCACTGTCAGCAAATCCTCGGCCCCCGCCTCATAGCGACTTTGGGCGATGTTGAACGCGGTCTGCGCCTGGCTCAGCTCCTCGCTCTGCCACTGGCGCTGTTCGTCCAGTCCGCGAATGCTGTTCAAGGCTTTTTCCACGTCGGCGAAGCCATTGATAATCGCACCGCGGTAGCTTTCCAGCAGTTCTTCCTGGCGGCCCAAAGCCTGGTCGCGCTCGGCGCCCAGGCGCCCATTGTTAAACACCGGCGCCAGCAATCCGGCGGTGAGGTTGTAGAAGGGGCTGCGCAGGATGTCACCGGCACGGTCGGCACCGGAGCCGATTTCCGCGCTCAGGGTCAGGGTCGGAAACATTGCGGCGCGGGCGACGGTGACGTCGGCCTGGGCAGCGGCCAGTTGCGCTTCGGCCCGGGCGATGTCCGGGCGCCGGCTGAGCAATTCGCTGGGTACGCCCGCGTCAATGGCGGGCCAGGACAATTGATCGAAATGCTCCCGGCCCAGCACCAGTTCCTGCACCGGGCGGCCGAGGAGGGTAGCGAGGCTGATCTGCGCGTCGATGGCCTGCTGCCGTACCAGCGGTAATTGCCGCTGTTGCGCGGCCACCAGGCTTTTCTGCTGAGCCAGTTCCAGTGCGGTCGCGGAGCCGGAATCGAAGCGAGTCTGCACCAGTTTCAACACGTTCTGCGCGTTGGCCAGGTTGAGCTCGGCAATACGGCTTTGCTCCTGCAGCGACAGGGTTAGCGCATAGGTGTTGGCGACGCCGCTGAGCAACGTCAGCTCCACCGTCGCCTGATCGAACTCGCTGGCCTGCAACGCGAATTGCGCACTGTCACGGGAAGCGCGCTGGCCACCCCAGAAATCGATTTCGTAAGTGGCGGTCAGGTTGGCGTTGAAATAGTCCACGGCGCTGTTGTCGCTGTCGGCATCCAGTTGGCTGTAGCCATTGCCGCGCAGCAATTTCTGGCGGTTGGCGTTTGCCCCTGCCTGGACTTCTGGTAACTGCGAACCACCGGCGACCACCGTTTCGGCCTGTGCCTGGCGCACCCGCGCAATGGCGGCGGCCAGGTCGTAGCTGCCGACTCGGGCCTGTTCGATCAGGCGTCCCAGTTGCGGGCTGCCAAAGCGGTTCCACCATTGCTGGTTGTCGCGGGTAGCAGTCGAGGAGTGTGGTGATTGCCAGGCGGCGGGCGGCGTAATGCCGCTGTCCGGACGCTGGGCGGGACTGCCGCAGGCACCGAGCAGCAGGCAGAGGGTCAACACACTCAGTTGCGGCTTCATGGAAAGATCATTCACTGGTAAGGGCCGTGACCGGGTCGAGTCGGGCAGCTTTGCGGGCCGGCATGAAGCCGAAGACGACACCGGTGACCAGGGCGCAGCCGAAGGCGCCCAACACCGCTATCAAGGAGAACGCGACGGCGACTTCGCTGAGGATCAGCACGCCGCCGACGATCAGCGCCAGGGCGATCCCGGCCAGGCCACCGACCACCGAAAGCATCACCGCTTCGGTGAGGAACTGGCGCAGGATGTCGCGCTGGCGGGCACCGGTGGCCATGCGGATGCCGATCTCGCGGGTCCGTTCGCGCACGGTCATGAGCATGATGTTCATCACGCCGATGCCGCCCACCAGCAGCGAAATCGCGGCAATCGAACCGAGCATCAGCGACAGGGTGTTTTGCGTGCGCGCTTCGGCCTGGATCATCGCCGCGTTGTTGGTCAGCTCGAAATCCTTCTTGCCGTTGTGCAGGCGCAGCATCAATTGCTCGATGGCGTGTTCCGTCTCCTTGACCTTGCGCGCATCGGCGGCGGCAATCGCGATGTATTCCGGGTTGTAAGTGCCGAACAATCGCACGCTGGCGGCGGAGTAGGGGATGGCGATGCGGTCGTCGCTGTCGGAGTCGCCGGAGCTGGCGCCTTTTTCCGCCAGCACGCCGACCACCTGGAAAGGCACATTTTCGATCAGGATGTACTGGCCGATGGGATTGGCGACGTCCTTGAGCAGTTTGGTCCGCACCTTGTGGCCGATCACCGCGACCGCCGCGGCGTTTCGTTCATCGGCCTCGGTGAAGTAGCTACCTTGCACCACTGGCCAGTTGAAGATCGCCGGGAAGTTGGTGTCGTTGCCGCCAACGTAGCTCAGGTGGTCGAGGTTGCCGAAGCGTACCCCGGCTTCCTGGCCGTTGACCGGCATGATGCGCATCACCTGGGGCAGGCTCGCCACCGCCTTGACTTCGTCCAGGGTGACGATACCCAGCGGCGTGCGCGGGTTTGGGGACGCGCCACTGAGGTAAATGATGTTGGAACCGAACGCGCCCATCTGGGCCATGACTTGGCGCTTGCTGCCTTCGCCGACGGCCAGCATCACCACCACCGACGCCACGCCGATAATGATCCCCAGCAGGGTCAGCGCGGTGCGGAACCTGTTGATCCACATCACCCGCCAGGCGGCTTGCACCGCGTCGACCAGCTCGCCTTTCCAGGCACCGCTGGCTTGCGTGCCTTCAGTCAGGCGCTTGCGCAGGTCCACTGCTTGCAATGCACCGGGATTGGCAGGGGTTTGCGCGGCGCGATTGTCCAGGGCGCTGTCACTGATGATCAGGCCGTCGCGGATCTCGATGATGCGCTTGGCCCGCGCCGCCACTTCGCGATCATGGGTAATGAGGATCACCACGTGGCCCTGGCTCGCCAGCTCGTCGAGCAGCGCCATGACTTCCTTGCCGCTGTGACTGTCGAGGGCGCCGGTGGGTTCGTCGGCGAGGATGATATGGCCGCCGTTCATCAAGGCGCGGGCAATGGACACCCGTTGCTGCTGGCCACCGGAGAGCTGGTGTGGACGATTGCCGGTGCGTGTGGCCAGGCCGAGGCGCTTGAGCAGGGCGGCGGCACGGGCATGTCGTTCGGCGGCTGGAGTGCCAGCGTAGATCGCCGGCATCTCGACGTTCTCCTGGGCCGAACCGGACGGAATCAGGTGATAACCCTGGAACACGAAACCAAAAGCTTCGCGGCGCAGCCAGGCCAGTTCGTCGCTGTCCAGGTCGGCGACGTTTTCTCCGGCGAAGCGGTATTCGCCCGAGGTCGGACGGTCGAGGCAGCCGAGGATGTTCATCAGTGTCGACTTGCCGGAGCCGGAGGCGCCGACGATCGCCACGAATTCCCCGGCATGGATCGACAGGTCGATGCCGCGCAACACATGGACTTCAGGCGCGTCGCCACCGCCGTAGGCTTTGCGGATGTCTGAAAGGTCGATCAGGGGCGTATGCATTTACCCGCCGCTCCCGTCGGCCGGGCCGATCAACAAGTGATCGCCTTCCTGCAGGCCGTCGAGGATCTGCACCCGCAGGCGGTCGCTGATACCGGTGCGCACGTTGCGTTGTTCGATACGGCCATTGCTGGCCACCACTTGCGCGGTCTGGCTGTCGGATTGCGCGCCGGCCTGCAGCGCGGCGATCGGTGCGGTCAGGACGTTTTGCGCCTGGCCTGCGACGAAAAATACCTGGGTGGTCATTTCCGCCATCAGCGCGTTGTCGGCGTTATCGACATCCAGCAGCACGGTGTACAGCACCACCCGTGCGCTGCCGCTTTTGCTCGAGCTGGCGGGGCTGCCGCCGCCCTGGCTGGTTTGGTCTAGGGGTTTGGGCGGTACGGGCAGGATCTGCCGCACGGTGCTTTTCCAGCGCCGGGTGCCGCCGCTCAGGGTGGTGAACCAGGCGTTCATGCCGGGTTTGACGTGGCCGATGTCGGCTTCGGAGACCTCGGCCCAGACGGTCATCGGCGACAGTTTGGCGATGCGCAGAATCAGCGGTGTCTGTTGCTGGGCGTTGAGGGTCTGGCCTTCGCGGGCATCCAGTGCGACCACAGTGCCGGACATGGGCGCATAGATCCGGGTGTATCCGAGCTCGGCCTGATCGCTGCGCAGGCTGGCCTGGGCCTGGCGAATCTGCGCCTGGATCATGTCGATGCGCGCCTGGGTGGCGCGCAGTTCGGCCTGCGCAGTCTGCACGTCTTCTTCGCGGGTGGCGTTGCCGGCCTTGAGGTGTTGCTGGCGCTGGAATTTCTGTTGGGCCAGGTCGTGTTGCGCGCGTTGCTCCTGAAGCTGCGCCTTGAGGTTTTCGATGGAAAAACGCCCGGCATCGAGTTTGGCCTGTTGCGTGGAGGGATCGATTTCCACCAGCAGCTGGCCTTCCTTGACCACGTCACCGACTTCCACGTGGATCTTTTGAATCTGCCCGGACGCTTGGGCGCCGACGTCCACGTAACGCCTGGGTTGCAGGGTACCCAAGGCCGTGACACTGCTTTCGAGGTCGGCGCGGGTCACCTGCACGGTGGCGAACCGGTCGCGCCCGGGCGGAATGAACTGCCAGGCCGCAACGGCGATAACGGGGATCAGGGTGAGTGCTACCAGCAGGGCGCGTCGGGTACAACGGGAACGTTTCATGCAGGGTTCCAAAGCAGTTGAACACTGCCGTGGAGCCGGCAGGGACGTGGAGCTGTCCTAGTAGACGAGGACAGCTGCAGGGAATTTAGCCTCGGACACGCGGCGTAACACTGTCGTTTGCCTGACTGATCGTTCCCATGCTCTGCGTGGGAATGCAGCCCCTGACGCTCCGCGTCACCCTTGCGCAAGATCCGAGCCATGCGTCGACAGCGGAACGCGGAGCGTCCCTGGCGGCATTCCCACGCGGAGCGTGGGAACGATCAGCTGTAGCCCATGGCTATTTGGCAGGTAAAACAAAGCAATACTTTAAATCTACATGAGAATTACTATAAATTACGCATCTCAAATTGCCACTACCGTGCCACTGTGGCCGACAGGTTGCTTCAAGGACAGAAACCGCACCCGTGCGGACGGGAGTCATGTTGGAAAACTACTATCGAGAGCTGGTGTGTTTCCTCAACGCCAAGCTGGGCAACCGCCAGGTGGCTGAAGATGTGGTGCATGACGCTTACCTGCGAGTCCTGGAACGCTCCAGCGACACGCCGATCGAGCAGCCCCGGGCATTCCTGTATCGCACGGCATTGAACCTGGTGATCGACGATCACAGACGCAATGCATTGCGCCAGGTCGAGTCGCTGGAGGTGCTCGACAACGAAGAGCGCTATTTCAGTCCCTCGCCCCTGAGCAGCCTCGATCACGGCCAGCGCCTGGACATGCTCCAGCGCGCCCTGGCGGAGTTGCCCCGTCTGTGCCGCGAGAGTTTCCTGCTGCGCAAGATCGAAGGCCTGTCACACCCGCAGATCGCCGAACACCTGGGCATCTCCAAGGCTCTGGTAGAAAAGCACATCGTCAACGCCATGAAGCATTGCCGCGTGCGGATGCGCCAATGGGATGCGCATTGATCCTCGCGTTGATCCGTTCTTGTTAAATTTTATTTCACTGTCCTCGTTCCTAATCAACAGACGACCTGCTGTCCTGCTCAAGGCCGGCCAGGTCACTTAGGCTTATCTCCCCCGCCGCTCGGGGTACATCCAGAGGACACTGGAAATGACACAGGCAATTGCATCGCCCATCGTTCACGACCTGATCGGCGTCGGTTTCGGCCCTTCGAACCTGGCACTGGCCATCGCCCTGCAAGAACGCGGGCCGACCCAGGGCGAGCTGGATGTACTGTTTCTTGACAAGCAAGCCAACTACAGCTGGCATGGCAACACCCTGTCGACCCAAAGCGAGCTGCAGATCTCCTTCCTCAAGGACCTGGTGACCCTGCGCAACCCGACCAGTCCTTACTCGTTCGTCAATTACCTCAAGGCTCACGATCGCCTGGTGGACTTCATCAACCTGGGCACGTTCTATCCCTGCCGCATGGAGTACAACGACTACCTGCGCTGGGTGGCTGCGCAATTCGAGAAACAGAGCCGTTATGGCGAAGAAGTGCTGGCCATCGAACCGGTGCTGCACAACCAGCAAGTCGAAGCGCTGCGGGTGATTTCTCGCGATAGCGCTGGATATCAACAGGTTCGAACCACCCGTTCGGTGGTGGTCAGCGCGGGCGGCACGCCGCGAATCCCCGAGGCGTTCAAGGCACTCAAGGGCGACAATCGCGTGTTCCACCATTCGCAGTACCTGGCGCAGATGGCCACGCAGCCGTGCGTGAACAACCAGCCGATGAGCATTGCAATCATTGGTGGCGGGCAGAGCGCGGCGGAAGCCTTCATCGACCTCAACGATAGCTTTCCGTCGGTGCAGGTCGACATGATCTTGCGCGGTTCTGCCCTGAAACCGGCGGACGACAGCCCGTTCGTCAATGAAGTGTTCTCGCCGGAGTTCACCGACCTGGTGTTCCAGCAAGACAGCAGCGAGCGTGAGCGCCTGGTCAACGAATACCACAACACCAACTATTCGGTGGTGGACATCGACCTGATCGAACGCATCTACGGGATTTTCTACCGGCAGAAAGTCTCGGGCATTGCTCGCCATGCGTTCCGTACCCTGACCACCATTGAAAGCGCCAGCGCCACCGAGCGTGGCATCGAGCTGGCCGTGCGCAACAACGCCACCGGCGAAGTCACGGTCCGCCTCTATGATGCCGTGGTGCTGGCCACCGGTTACGAGCGGCAGATGCACCGCAAGCTGCTGGCCCCGCTGGAACAGTACCTGGGTGATTTCGAAGTGGATCGTAACTACAAATTGATCACGGATGAGCGCTGCAAGGCCGGCATCTATATGCAGGGCTTCTGCCAGGCCAGCCATGGCTTGAGCGACACGCTGCTGTCGATCCTGCCGATTCGTGCGCACGAGATCGCCGGTTCGCTGTATGACCATGGCAAGAAGCGCGGGCATCGCTCGATGGCGGATCTGCTCCTGGCGACTGCCAGCTGAAATCTTCGGCGGCAGTGAGGTCGCCTTCGTTGCAAACCCGCGACTCGCGTCAGACTTTTCGGGTGGTATTTCGGACTTTTCCTACAGAATGCGTCGTAAGTCTTCCGTAGCCTTGCCCCCCTCATCAATCTGACCCGGGGGGGCTACGTTGCCCAGCAAGTCCTTACGCATCCTGATCGCCGACGAACAACACTTCAACCGGATGAAAATAGAGCGATTGTTCAACCAGCTCGATTACTTTCGCGTGGCACCGGTGCAAAGCTTCGAGGAGCTTCTGAACCTGGTTGAATATGGCTGCGCGCCATTCGATCTGCTGGTCATCAATGCTGGCCTTGCGCACGGCAAGCTGGACCTGCTGGATTTCTGTCTCGACAACGAGCAGCTTGCGCATGCGCTGATCTTCGATGGCCAGTGCGCACAACTCCCTGTCATTGCGGCCTGTGAACGGCACAAGGTGCAGGTGAGCCACGCCTTGTTGCCGGACCTGGCGACGGTCCAGCGTTTGATGGCAATCGTCGATCGACCCCGACCGCTCGTCGGGACTGTCATTTCTGTCAGGTAGTTCAATCGAGTTATACGTGCAAGAGTTCAGGTGCAGCTATTGTGTCCTGTGCGGTCTCTTACCCATGGACCATCAGTGTCCGAATGTTGTGTTTATGCATAGGGAGTTGCCATGAAGCGCGCGTTGATTGTGGATGATCATCCGGCGATTCGAGGTGCAGTCAAAATCGTACTCAAGCTGGAGGGATACCAGCACATCTTTGAAGCGGCAAGCGGTAACGAAGTCTTGTCGATGATCCGCGAACATAAGCCTGAACTGCTGGTGCTGGACCTCAAACTCCCGAAGCTCGACGGTCTTGAGGTACTGGCACGGATCCAGATGGAAGAGATGCACTGCCGGGTGGTGGTGTTCACCGCCCAGGAGCCAGCGTTTTTCCAGGATCGTTGCATGCGCGCGGGTGCCGTGGCCTACGTCCCCAAGACCAACGATCTGCAGCATCTGCACAAAGCCGTGCGCGCCGTGATGGCCGGCTACACCTTTTTCACCCGATTGCCCTCGAGCTCGGTGTCCGTGAGCCAGGTGCTACGCAGTGAAAAGCACATGATTGACAGCCTCTCGGACCGCGAGTTATCGATTTTCCAGTATCTGGCCCGCGGTACGAGCAACAAGGAAATCGCCGAAATCCTGCACGTGAGCCACAAGACCGTGAGCACCTACAAAACCCGCTTGACTGAAAAGCTCAACGTGAAGTCGTCGGTGCATCTGCGTGAACTTGCCCAGCGTCATGCTTTGGTCTGAATGAACGCTATTCGATACCTGCTGTTGGCTCTTTGCCTGGGGGCATCGAGTGTCTTTGCGCAGCCGCAGACATTGGCGTTGCTGGGCCGTTCCAGCGCGGAAGGCCAGGTGCTGCCGTTATCGGTGGCCGACTCGCGCTGGTTGCAGCAGAAAGCCCGTTTGGTGCTTGCCGTTTCAGCGCCGGATTATCCACCTTTTGACATCACCACCGATCACACGCTTGAGGGGGTGACGGCCGACTATGCCGATCTGCTGCGCCAGCTGCTGCAGGTGGAGATCGAAGTCCAGCGCTATCCAGCCCGCGAAGACGCCGTTCGAGCCGTCAAGCAAGGGGCAGCAGACCTCCTGGGAACGTCCAACAGCTACGAGTCCCAGGACCGCCAATTACAAATGTCCCACGCCTATGCGGTGGATCAGCCGGTATTGGTGACCCGAGTTGACTCGCTCCAGGCACTGGACCCGACGCTGGCTGACAAGCGCCTGGCAACGCTCTACCACTACTTGCCTGAACAAAGCGTGCAGCAGTTCTATCCTGAAGCGCAGGTCCAGCTTTTCCCCTCGACACTGGCAGCGGTCGGCGCAGTCGCCTTTGGCCAGGCGGATGTCTATCTGGGCGATGCGATCAGCGCCCATTACCTGATCAGCAAAAACTACCTGAACAACGTCCAGCTGGCTGACTTCTCGCCCATGGAACCGGGGCGCTTCGCCTTTGCCATGGCCCGCGACAACCCGGCGCTGCTGCGCGTTGTCAACAAGGCCCTGACGGCGATAACGGCCAATGAACAAATGAACATCCTGCGCCGCTGGGGCGCGAGCGGGGTGTCCATGCCGGGCACGCAGTCGCTGCAATTGAGCGTGGCCGAGCAACGCTGGCTCGACCGTCACCCGCGCGTGAGTGTGGCGATCAACGAGAACATCCCGCCGATAACGTTCATGGACAGTGAAGGCAAGTTTCGCGGCATCGGGGTCGATGTGTTGGCGAAAATAAGCCTGCGCACCGGCTTGCAATTCGACATCCGGGGCATGCGCTCAGTGGCCGAGATGCTGCAGGCGATCAAGAGCGGCCAGGTCGACGTGCTGGCCGGCATCGGCCTGAGTTCCCGGCGTGAGGAAGACTTGCTGTTTACCCGGCCGTTCCTGACCAGCCCTTCCGTGCTGGTAACGCGCCTGGCGCCGGATAGCCCCAGGACCCTGGATGATCTGGCCGGAAAGACCCTGGCGCTGACTCAGGGCAATATCGCTGGCGAGTTCATTCGCCAATACTTCCCGTCGATTCGTTGTGTTGATGCGCCGCTGTCGGCCGATGCCATGGAAATGGTTGCCCAGGGCAAGGCACAAGGTGGCATCAACTCATTGATCAGTGCCCGTTACCTGATATCCCGGCAGTACCGTGATCGCCTCCAGGTCACCAGCACCGTGGGCATCGATCCCGCGCGCAGTACCCTGGCGACCGGTCGCGACGACACCGAGTTGCATTCGATCCTGGACAAGGCCTTGCTCAGTATCCCTCCCGAAGAAATCGACGACCTGATAATGCCCTGGCGCAATGACCTGATGGTGGAGCAGAGCTATTGGCTGCGTCATCGACAGAACATATTCCAGGCGTTCGCTGCCGCGGGCGCCTTGCTTCTCCTTGCCCTGTTGTGGATTGCCTGGCAGCGCCGGCAGATCCGCCAGCGCCAGCAATGGCTTGCCCGATTGCAGGAGGCCAAGGACACCGCCGACGATGCGAATCGCGCCAAGACCACGTTCCTGGCGACCATGAGCCATGAAATCCGCACGCCGATGAATGCCCTGATCGGTATGCTTGAACTGGCACTGAAATCCGCCGACAAGGGCGTCACCGACCGCGCGGCCATCGAGGTGGCGTCAAGTGCCGGGCAACAGTTGCTGGCCTTGATCGGCGACATCCTGGACATTGCCCGAATCGAGTCCGGACATTTGTCCCTGATGCCGGAGCGCACCAATCTGCACGCGCTGGTGGTGTCGGTGTGTCGGGTCTTCGAAGGCCTGGCCCGGCAGAAGAACCTGCTGTGGCGCATCGAGCTGGATGAGCACAGCGACCGCGATGTGTTGATCGACCCCACGCGTTTCAAGCAGGTGCTGTCCAACTTGCTGAGCAATGCCATCAAGTTCACCCACAAAGGCGAAGTCAGCCTGAAGTTGCAGGTTATGCCCGTGTTGCCGGACCGTATCGCGGTCAATGTGTGTATCGAGGACAGCGGCAGTGGTATCAGCGACTTTGACCAGCAACGCTTGTTCAGTCCGTTCGTGCAGGTCGGGAATCGCCAGGTATCAGGCCGACAGGGATCCGGCCTGGGGCTGGTGATCAGCCGCACGCTGTGCGAAATGATGGGCGGGCAATTGCAACTCGCCAGTGTCCTGGGGCGCGGTACCCGTTTGGACATCAGCCTTGAACTGCTGGCATTGGAGACGTTGCCCGCCGCTGAAATGGCGCCGGGCGAACCGCCGGCAAGGACCCGGCCACTGACAATTCTGGTGGTGGACGATTACCCGGCCAATCGGTTGCTGCTTTCGCGGCAACTGAGTTACCTCGGGCACCAGGTTCTGCTCGCAGAGGATGGCCAGCAAGGCTTCGAACAATGGCGAAAACACGTCTGCGATCTGGTCGTCACCGACTGCAACATGCCGGTGGTCAGCGGTTATGAACTGGCGGGTGCGATCCGCGATGAGGAGCGCTTCCAGGTGGGGCCGCCGACGTTGATACTAGGCTTCACTGCGAGCGCGCAACCCGAGGAGAAAATGCGTTGCATTGAAGCGGGCATGGACGATTGTCTGTTCAAACCCATTCAATTGGTCGACCTGAGCGCATGGTTGAGCTGCAGATTTCCCGTCGAATCGGCAGGCGTGCCCGAAGCGCCCCCTATCACCGAAATCGATTTAACCGGGTTGCAACGCTACACCGGCGCCGACAGTGAATTGATCGTGCAACTGCTGCAAGATTTGGCCGTGACCAACCGCGAAGATCGCGAGCGTCTTATGCAAGAACATGCCAGCGGTAATCGCCATGGCTTGAAAGACCTGGCGCACCGCATCAGGGGTGGTGCGCAAATGGTCCGGGCACAGGCTCTGGTGGCGTGTTGCGAACAACTGGAGCGTGCTTGTGCCGAGCGCGATGCCGCACTGATCGACGCAGCCGTCGATCAGTTGCACCAGGCGATGACGCGCCTGGACAAAACGCTTGAACAGGGCAGGGGCTTGAACCCGGCTGCTTAATCCCAGGTCGGCGCCAGGCCCTTGGGGCTGGTCAGTCGATAGCCGCGATCCAGGCTGGCGATCAATGCCATGTCGGCATCGCTCAACGTGATCGCGCTGGCCTTGAGGTTGCCGGCGAGGTTGGCGCGTTTGGTCGACGAAGGAATCACGCCATGACCCAGTTGCAGGGCCCAGGCCAGGGTGACTTGTGCCGGTGTTGCTTGCAGACGGTCGGCGATCTGCATAATCACCGGATCCTTGAGCACTTCACCGTAGGCCAGGGTCATGTACGAAGTGATCTGGATACCCTGGCTTTGCGCGAACTCGACGACCTGGCGGTTTTGCAGGTAGGGGTGCAATTCGATCTGGTTAGTGGCGATGTTCTGCGCGCCGACGGCGGTTATCGCCTGTTTCATCAGGTCGACGGTGAAGTTGGAGACACCGATCTGCCGGGTCAGGCCCAGGTCCCTGGCTTCGAGCAAGGCACCCATGAACTCCTCGACCGACACCTGGTCTTGCGGCGACGGCCAGTGGATCAGCGTCAAGTCCAGATAGTCAGTCTGCAGTTTGTGCAGGCTCTCCCGTAGGCTGTCGATCAGGCGATCCTTGGCGAAATTGGCGACCCAGATCTTGCTGGTGATGAACAGGTCTTCGCGGGCAATGCCGCTGGCAGCGATGGCCTGGCCGACTTCGGCTTCGTTTTCGTAGATCTGCGCGGTATCGATGACCCGGTAACCCAGTTCCAGGGCGGTGCTCACCGAATCGATGACCACCTGGCCTTGCAAGCGAAACGTACCCAGGCCGAAAGCGGGGATAGACATGAATGACTCCAGTGGGTGCAGTGGGAATGGGCGCGAGTATCCGCGCCTGTATCCGTGAGAAAAACCGCTGGATGGGCAAAGCAATGTTTACTGGAAATCAAAAATCGATGGCACGTGGTCTGGAATGCATTCCCCTGTAGGAGCGAGCATGTCGAATCGTCGCACCGTCGCGATGGACGTTAACGATAACGCGGGCTATCTGAGTGCCCGCGTTGTTTGGGCGTCCATAGCGAGCATGCTTCCTACAGGGGAACCAGCGCCCAGGCAATATCGCTGCGGCTGAACTCTTCGCCAAGAAAGTCGATCAAGGTCCGCACCGACGGCAGCAGGCCACGGCGTGACGGGAAGATCGCATGGATAACGCGAAACCCTGATGTTCCACCACCTGGGTGAAGTAGTAGAGGGTGTTGAGGTCTTCCACCATCGTTCTCCAGATAGAACGCTAAAGCTGATTTTTGCAGTCTAGCGCAGCAAAGGTCACGGTTTTAAGCTCTGCCCATGACTTCACGCACCTCATCAGGAGACACCATGAAAAACATCATCGGTATCTACACCAGCCCGCGGGCCCATTGGGTCGGCGACGGTTTTCCGGTTCGCACGCTCTTTTCCTACGACAACCTGGGCAAGCACATCAGCCCGTTCCTGCTGCTGGATCACGCCGGCCCAGCTGAATTCACCCCGACCACCGCGCGACGCGGCGTTGGTCAGCATCCACACCGTGGTTTCGAAACCGTGACTATCGTCTACAAGGGCGAACTGGAACATCGCGACTCCACCGGCAGTGGCGGCAAGATCGGCCCCGGTGACGTGCAATGGATGACCGCCGCCTCGGGGATTCTCCATGAAGAGTTTCACTCCGAAGCTTTCGCCAAGAGCGGCGGCACCCTGGAAATGGTGCAGTTGTGGGTCAACCTGCCGGCCAAGGACAAAATGGCCGATGCCGGTTATCAAACCATACTCGATGGCGACATTCCGAGCATTGCCCTGGCGAACGACGCCGGCAGCTTGCGCTTGATCGCCGGTGAATTTGAAGGCCACAAAGGGCCGTCGCGCACCTTTACCCCAATCGACGTCTGGGACCTGCGCCTGAATGCCGGCAAGTTGCTCACGCTGGATCTGCATGAAGGACGCAACACCGCACTGGTGGTTTTGCGCGGCACGATTGAGGTCAACGGCGTGGAGTCGGTGCGTCAAGGGCAGTTGGCCTTGTTCGACCGCAAGGGCGATCAACTGACCCTCCAGGCCAGCGAAGACGCTGTAGTGCTGCTGCTCAGTGGCGAACCGATCGACGAGCCGATCGTCGGCCACGGTCCGTTCGTTATGAACACCGAGCAGGAAATCCACCAGGCGTTCGCCGACTTTCAGTCCGGTCGTTTCGGCCAGATGCACGGTTGATGCCTCGGGCAACCACTCCAGATCTACAATTGTTGATCGAGAGCTACCTCAAGGCTCAACAAGTGGCGAACGAACATGAAGCGCTGGATTCGCAGCGCTAACCGGGATACCCACGCCGACTTTTTCGGCATCGATAACACACGCGGACCCGTTCGGCCTGGCCTGTGAGCTGTACCGCGACCGGCGCAACGACATCGGGCTACAGCACCCTGACCAAGTAACCCGGACATATCGCCCCCTGTAGGAGCTGCCGCAGGCTGCGATCTTTTGATCTTGATTTTGCATGATTTGCAATTCGCCGAAGATCAAAAGATCGCAGCCTGCGGCAGCTCCTACAATGTGTGCGATATTTGCGTTAATCACCCGTGCCGGAGCTGCTTGATGCTGTCGTTACTGACCGAACACCCGCTGGTTTGCGCCTTGCTCCTGATCCTGACCGATCTGGTGTTGTGGCGCTTGATCGGTACCCGTGGCCACAACGTGAAACTGCTGGTGCGGGTGGTGATTTTCTCACTGTTCAGCCTGGTACTGTTCAACGAAGGCATGAACCCGCTGGAACCCGCGCCCTGGGACGACAACGTGCCGTTGCACCTGGCCGCCACCGGTTTGCAGATCGGCTGGTGGCTGTTCGCTGCGCGCACCCTGACCGTGCTGATCGGTGCGGGAATGATGCAACGGGTGGGACACACCGGGCGATTGCTGCAGGACTTGCTGGGTGCGGTGATTTTCCTGGTCGCGGTCATCGCAGCCCTGGCCTACGTGCTCAATCTGCCGGTCAAAGGTGTACTGGCTACCTCCGGTGCCTTGGCGATCATCGTCGGCCTGGCCTTGCAAAGCACCCTCAGCGACGTGTTCTCCGGGATCGTGCTGAACACCACCAAGCCGTATCAACTGGATGACTGGATCGCCATCGACGGCACCGAAGGCCGGGTCATCGATATCGATTGGCGGGCCACGCGCTTGCAGACTTCCCAAGGCAGCATGATCGTGATTCCCAACTCGTTGGCGGCCAAGGCCAAGATCACCAACTTCAGCCGTCCCAGCGATATGTTCGGTCTGTCGATCAGCCTGCAGGTCAGCCCCCATGTCCGTCCGCAAATCGTGATCGATGCCCTTGAGCGAGCGGTGCAGGGTTGCCGAACCTTATTGACTTCACCCGGTGGCAAAGTAGCGCTCAAAAGCTCCAGTGCTGCCGGCAACGAATACGAAATCAGCGGGTTTGTCGCCTCGATGAGCGAGAAGCGCTCGGTACGTAATCAACTGTTCGATCTGGCGTACCGGCATTTGCGGGCATCGGGGATTCACCTGCTGTCGAGCGTCGAAGCCAACCCGTCGAACGACCTCACACGCCCACGGGCGCTGCTCGACAGCTCGCCGCTGTTTTCCAGCCTGCGCCACGATGAGAAGGAAACCTTCAGCCAGAACATGTCCCTGCAATCGTTCCGCACGGGCGAGACGATACTGGAGGCGGGGGAGGTCAGCGATCACTTGTTCATCATCGAGTCCGGGGTGGTTTCCGTTACGCTGAACCGTCACGGCACGCCCATCGAATCCGGACGCATGGGGCCAGGGGAGGTGATCGGCGAGGCCGGTATCTTGACCGATAGCGCGCTACCCGCCCAGTTCACCGCGAAAACCCCGTGTACGCTCTATCGCATCGAAAAACAGTACCTCAAGCCCTGCCTGGATGCCCGCCAGGACATCAACGATGCGATGAAAACCTTGCTGGATTTCCGTCTGAACAAGGCCAAGTCGCTGATCGCGGATGTCCCCCTCGTGGTGCCGAAGAAAGGGTTCTTGCAATGGTTGCGCAGTCGGGTGTGACGGGAGCATGGCGCGTTTAGCGGGCCATTGGCCTCCTCGACTTCTGCCCGATTGGCTATTTGTACACGCAGGCGGTAGAGCTAACTTAGTGCCACACCCACTTGCCCAGGAGCATGCCATGCAACCGCGTATCGATTTCTACACCGCTTCCCCTGACGCCCTCAAAGCCATGATCGCCCTGGAATCCGCCGTTTCCAAACTGCCGCTGGAAAAGTCCCTGATCGAACTGGTCAAGCTGCGCTCTTCGCAAATCAACGGCTGCGCCTTCTGCATCGACATGCATACCGCCGACGCGATCAAGGCCGGCGAAACCCCGCGTCGCCTGTTCGCCGTGACGGCCTGGCGCGAAGCACCCTTCTTCACCGAGCGCGAACGCGCCGCACTGCTCTGGACCGAATCGCTGACCCAGCTCAGCCTGACCCATGCGCCGGATGAAGACTACGAAGTGGTCGCCGCCCAATTCACCCCCAAGGAAATGGTCGACCTGACCGTTGCAATCAACACCATCAACAGCTGGAACCGCTTGGCGGTGGGCTTTCGCAAGACGCCTCAGGCCTGATTTTTTTACCCCTGCGTCATTGAATCGCTCAGGTAATGAAAAGCAGACTGGGCGAGGGAAATGATGCTGTCGGTTACCTATTGCAAACGCCTCCTTTATTGGAGGCGTTTTTGTGCGATCCGTTGATTGTTCTGGCGTGGTAGTGACTATCTCGCTTGATAGTCTTCATTCACTTTTCCTTTCATGCTGCAGTTGTTAAATGGTTTGGTTCTAAATAACTATCAGTTGTGCTAGTTACATAAACTTGCTTCCCGCGTCTATGATTCGTTCGATGTTGAACGCTTTTCCATGGGGGAATTTGATATGGCCGTCACGTATGAAATCTACAGCCTTGAGCGGCCAGATTGGTTGCTCAGCTCAGGGCTTAGTAAAGGCATTTATCATGATCGAAATGCCCTTAATATGATTCTTTCTGCAGGAAAAAAAGTTAGATTTCGGCAATCTCACCCGCACTTAGATATGGGCGTTACGCTGAATTTATTGAATGATGATCGGGAAAAAGAACACCATGCCGTAGTGACTACCCAGTGGGGGGAAATCGTAGCCAGTCATACGTCAGTACTTTTTTTAACGACACCGTACACTGACTCCGCTGGAGAGCTTGTTAGTATTGAGGTGGATTTTGTAGACGGTGGTGAGTATCTACCAATTTGCCAGGCGGGATTAGAGGCGGATAAGTTTTTTAGAGACTGGAATCTGCTGGAAGCAGAATTCGCATTGTATATTTCTGACTGTGCAATGATTTTGATTCCGGCTAAAGACAAGGCGGTGCTGTGGGCTATGCATCAACGATCTGGCTTACAAAGCCTGGCTGCGTACTATGATGGTATTTTTGAGCACTTCAACTACCTTGCTGGGCTTTCATTTAATCCAACTGTGCCGACCGATAAAAACATCCCTAATCGCTACTTTATGAAGGCGGATAAGTCAGGGCCCGGTGCCGCCTACTATGGATGGTCGTGGACAGCGGAGTCAAAAGATTCTGTTGCAGAATTTTGGCTTAATATTGACGGGGCCAACTGGGGCAGTATTCATGAAATAGGTCATGGTTACGAGGGGCTGTTCAGGGACTCCAGCTCTATCAATCTGCGTGAGGTTTGGAATAATGTGTTCGCCGCAAGTTATCAACTTAAGGTATTAGGGGATGAGTTTTATCGAAAAGGGTGGCTATACGCTAGCGGCGAGGAACGTCTTTATACAATAGCTATGGAAGAGTTCGACAAAGGGACAGTTGGCAACAATTTAGCGTTAACGCTGTATTTTTTTCTGTTGATATTTGGGTGTGCTGGCGATCCGAGTATGGCCGAGTTTCACAAGCGCTATCGTCGACTCAGTAATGAGCCAAGGTTTCGGGCTGACAGCCATCCGGCGATGGATCTTTTGAGTGACGTCACTATTGATAAAGCTAATGTTGATACTTCCGAGTTTATGTCGTTTGCCAGTGCGCCACTGACTCTGCAGCAGACAATCAGGAATTCTTTTAGCAATGCTGTTCCGGTTTACCCTCTCTATTTACTGGTTAAGAACAATAGTCTGAAACAGATTCAGGCGCAGCTAGGGTTGAGAAGCCCAGTGGATCTTGTCAGTAGCTCTCAGCTAAGCATCACTGGTTTGACGGCTAGCATCACGATTAATTTTGATGGGATTTTATTAAGGGAACTACGGGGTAAGTCTCTTTTACTAGGAAATGGTCAAGGAATGGCCAGGGTTGTTGAAATAAAAAGTGCGACGGTTATTGTGAGCGGCTTGAGTTTGGGGGTCTATGCATTGCAACTGCCTTCTGTACGCGGCGGGGAATATCAGAGTGTCAGGTGTTATGCCGTGATTAGAGATGCACCTAATGAAATAAATTGTTCCTACGTTAAAAAGGACGGAAGTTATCTGGTAGATCAGGTTGTAAGTTTGGGAGGCTTATATGGTGTTTTTTGCAGGCTTGACGTGCAGGTTTCTAGGGGGCGCTTGTTGGTCGATGTTGTTTATCCAGCTCCGCACAGTCTTTTTGAGAAAGAAGTGTATGCGCGGATAACAGTAAAAAATGTACATGGTGATGTCGTTTTTTTTCGAGAAATGTTGGGTGAGAAAACCGAGTTGTATTCTACGGTAGTTGCAATTTCAACGGGTTTTACAATTGAGGTTATGCACAGGGAGCCATCGCGCTTATTTGTATCTAGCAGCCTGGAGTCGGCAGTGATTGATAGGTGGGCACTTATCAATGAGTTGGTGGTGACTGAGCAAGGGCTTGTCAATGTCAGTCTTGGGACTAATGCTGGTGAAAATCTAAGGTCTGAAATTGATAAGTGTACGGAGTCTTTTTATACGCATCCGCATCTTGTTATACATGATGAGTATCCAGTTAAACAAGATCTTCGTAGGGCGATCAATACATTCGCGGAACCCGTAAGGAGTCAGCTGTTTGAACGTTATCGCAAGATTGAATTCGTACGGCCGCCCGTCAATCATACAGTTGATGGGTGGGACTTTACTTGGTATTGGCAAGGGAACGGTGGTCGCGCAGTTGGTTACTTAAATATGCAACTACTGGCGCGTACAATTGACTTGGTTTTTTATGCAGGTCGCCCCCATAGTTACTTTGCATCGACTTACCTGTCGGTGATGGTGAAATCAGAGAAGGGCGAAATAATTTACCTTCAGGAGTTTCGCGGAGATGTCTGGGCTCAAGCGAGTCATGTGCAGTTGCCGTTGGTGCCGGGGAGTGAAGTGAGTGTCATGCACAGGGAAGCCACACGCAGTTGGATCGTAAATAATTCTAGCGGGAGCATAATTTCAGTCGGGCACGTGCAACATGTTCAAATCGGAGGTCCGCAACGCTTGAATCTGTCCAGCTACTGGCCGGTATCGACCAACGAATCGGATACTGGGGACATGCAGGCGTAACACGCCAGGCCTCAATGCGCAGCCGGTGGTTGCACCTTGCGCATCAAGGGCACCATCGCCGTGGCGACGATGAAGCAGACCATGATCATCAGGAAGGCGTCGCCGTAGGTTTGCGTTTGCGCTTCGCGGTAAGTCAGCAGCCAGAGCTGGCGCAGGCTGGCGGTGACACCCACGTCGCCGCTCTGGCCGAGGGCGGCGAAGTTGTGGCCAACTTGGGACAGCCACTGGTTGAGTGCTTCGTTGGTGCTGTTGAGGTTCTCCGCCAATCGGGTGAAATGCAGGTTGGTGCGGTCATTGAGGATGGTCGCGCAGGCGGCGATGCCGATGGCGCCGCCCAGGTTTCGCATCAGGTTGAACAACCCCGACGCATGTTTCAGCCGCGCTGGCGCCAGGCCGCCGAGGGTCAATGTCACCGCAGGCGGTACCGCCAATTGCTGGGCAATCCCGCGCAACGCTTGCGGCAGCATCAATTCCTTGGCTCCCCAGTCATGGGTGATCGGGCTGAAATCCCACATCGACAAGGCGAACAAGCCAAGGCCGGTCATCATGATCCAGCGCAGGTCGACGCGGTTGGCCAGAAAGGCGTACAGCGGAATCGCCATGATCTGGAACACGCCGGTGGAGAAAACCGCCAGGCCAATGTCCAGCGCGCCATAGCCACGGACGCGGCCGAGGAACAGCGGTGTCAGGTAAATGGTGGCGAACAGACCGATGCCAGTGACAAAGGAAAAGAAACAGCCGAGGGCGAAGTTGCGGTCTTTCAAGGCGCGCAGGTCGACGATCGGGTTGGCCACGTGCAGGGTGCGGCCAATAAACGCCAAGCCGGCCAGACCGCTGATCCACGCCGTGGTCAGGATCGTGTGGTCGCTGAACCAGTTCCAGCGCGGACCTTCTTCGAGGGTGTATTCCAGGCAGCCGAGGAACAGCGCCAGGAACACCATGCTCAGATAGTCGGCGCCTTTGAGCAGCGACAGTTCAGGCTGGTCGATTTTCACCAGCATCGGCACCGCCACGGCGACGAAAATCCCCGGAACCAGGTTGATGTAGAACAGCCAGTGCCAGGACGATACATCGGTGATCCAGCCACCGATCACCGGCCCCAGGGTCGGCGCCAGGGATGCCACCGCGCCGATGGTTGCAGCGGCAATCACCCGTTGCTTGCCGGTGAAGAAAACGAACGCCGTGGTAAACACCATCGGAATCATCGAGCCGCCGAGAAACCCTTGCAAGGCCCGGAAGGCGATCATGCTCTGGATGTTCCAGGCCATGCCGCATAACAGGCTGGTCAGGGTAAAACCCACCGCTGAGGCGCAGAACAACCAGCGCGTGGAGAACACCCGGGATAGCCAGCCGGAGAGGGGGATCACGATGATTTCGGCGATCAGGTAACTGGTCTGTACCCAGGCGGTTTCATCGGTGCCGGCGGAGAGCCCGCCGCCGATGTCACGCAGCGACGCCGAGACGATCTGGATATCCAGCAGCGCAATGAACATGCCGATGCACATGCTGGCGAAGGCGAAAACCTTGGTCGCCGTCGCCATGCTCGCGGCATTGAACGGTGGTGCCGGGGCGGCGAGGGCGCGGCTCATGGCGCGCTGGCCACGGCTGGCGTTTCAGGCTCCTTGCGTGTGTCCACTTCGGCGGTGACCGAGAGACCGGGGCGCAGGTGGCCGAGCACGCTGTCTGCCGGGTCGAGATGAATGCGCACCGGTACCCGCTGGACGATCTTGGTGAAGTTGCCAGTGGCGTTTTCCGGCGGCAGCACGCTGAATTGCGAACCGCTGGCCGGTGCCAGGCTGTCCAGATGGCCGTGGAATTCCTGGCCCGAGAGAACGTCGGCGTAAATGATGACTCGCTGCCCAGGCACCATGCGTGCCAGTTGATCCTCTTTGAAATTGGCATCGACCCACAAACCACTGGACGGTACCACTGACAGCAGCTGCGAACCGGCCTGGGCATAAGCGCCCACTCGTGCCCGGCGATTACCGATCACCCCATCTACCGGTGCGCGAAGTTCGGTGTAGCCGACGTTCAGCTGCGCCAGGTCGCGCTCGGCGAGAGCCTGAATCAGGGCGGCGCGGGCTTGTTGTTTTTGCGTGGCGATCACGTTCAACTGCCGTTGCGCCGCCAGCAACTCGGCCTGGGCGCGGTTGCTTTGGGCCTGCGCGGTCTTGAATGTGGCGTTCGCCCGTTGTGCGCTTTCCACTGAAACGGCATTGGTAGCGACGAGTTTTTTGTAGCGTGCATCGTCATCACGCGAACGAGCGGTTTCGGCACCGGCGGCATCGATACCGGCGCGGGCCTGGCCGATGACGGCCTGTTGCAGTTGTTCGGTGGCGTCGAGGTTGGCGAGCAGGGCTTCTTCAGCCGCCACCGCGCCTTCCGCCTTGGCCAGGTTGGCGCGATAGTCGCGTGAGTCGAGGCGGATAAGCACATCGCCGGCCTTGACCTGCTGGTTGTCGGTCACCAGCACTTCATCGATGTAACCCGCCACCTTCGGCCCGATCACCGTCACGTCAGCACCGATATAGGCGTCGTCGGTTTCCTCGATGAACCGGCCGGCGGTCCACCAGTGTGCGGCGTACATACCAGCAAGTACCAACACGGCGATGCCCAGTGTCGGCAGGAGCAGGCGTTTGAGCAGCGGCTTGGGAGTGTTCACCGGGACAGCAAGGTCTGGCTCTACGGTGGGCATGCTGGTCATGGAGGATTACCTGTGGAGGCCATTAAATTACGTGCGTAATATGACGCATGTCATATTTTGTCGCAAATGGTTTTTGCTGCCGGCTGTCAGGTAGTTGTGGGGGAGAAAATGAATGAGTGCCTGGTGGCAGGTGACCGATTGTGAAGGGCGCCAACAGGCGCCCGTCGTTGTCCTGTTGTCTTAAGCCGAAAGTTGCGCCTGCAATCGACGGCCAATCACATCCAACAAATCACAGCCATCGCGCAATGAGGTCACCAGCACCCGGGCTAAATCACTGTGAACGCCTTCGCTGAGCGCAAAGCTTTCCAGCAGTTGAGTCGCGGTGCGGATGCGGTAGGCCGCAATTTCGTGCAGCACGTCCAGTGGTGCTTCGGTATCGATCAGCAACGATGGAACACTACAGTCGATACCGGTGACAGGCATATATCGATCCATGACAAAAAACCTCCTTTGGGTAATAGAGCGTGACCACTCAGCTAGTTGTTTGGCGGTACCTCGGGGAAACCACCCGGTGGGTCAAGGTTGTCCAGCGCCCGATTGACCAGTAGTTCGCCCAGCACGGCCAATTGCTGAATCGCCAGCATGACATTGCGGCGCGAGCCTTCCAGTTCACACGCAAGGTCGGTGGCCATGACATTCAGGGACGCGAGCGTTTCACAGGCGTGACAGAGCAAGGACTCAGTGTCGATGTTCGGCATGATGGTGAAGACGTGGCTGACAGGGTCGGGACGATTTGGATTGCGCAGGCGCGCGCTGACCAGGGGTTCGGTGATCTCGGAGAGTTTGGAGATATCGATAGGTTCGTAGATCGACGGGTCGGGCGATTGCGCGGAATGGGGGGCGGTCTTTTTCATGTCGAGGTCCTTGCAGAGTTGAAATGCCTACCCATGCCGTCAATCAGGATTGGTTAGCGGCACTGCATGAGTTGGCGGGCCGCTAAAGTTATTACCAGAAAATACCATTTAATTAATCAAAAAAATGAACATCTATGTAATTAAATGATTCATGTTTAGTTGCGGTGCTAATCGTTTTCGTTTTTCTGAAGGTTTATTCGCCAGAAGATTTCCGGTTCTGTAAGAAATATCCTCAATGTAAGTAGGGTAGGGCTGTAGGAATTGACGCTGAATGTGATGCTGTGAAACATTGTTTGACGGCTGTTAGGTGTGGTTGCAGTATTGTTTTTCGCTCGGAGGGCAGGGTGCAGGAAACCGGGGCTGATCAAAAAAACATCAGGGTAGATTAGATCTTTTGATGGATAATTTAAGTGGTAGATATTTAATGTATAAAAAAGAGAAGACAGAAAAACTGAAGAGCAATATTAAATATCTAATAAAAAGTCGCGGGGAAACTCGGCTGTCGTTGTGCAATTCAAGTGGTTTGACCAGAACAACAATCTATAACATTCTTGAAGGAAAAGTCGTCAACGTTCAGCAATCCACTATTCGTAAGATTTCTGACTTTTTCGGGGTGTCTTACAAGGAAATAGAGACGGTTGATTTTGAAGAGAAGGAGATTATAGAAAGTAGTGTTTCTCTGCAGGGGAACATGAATCCAGCTGCGGTACCTATCATCAAAGAAAGCTTGCTTTTTCAGAGCCTTGACAAGCGAATCGGCGAACTGGCTGCAACTCATCCTCTTACTTATTATTTTGGTACCGCTTGCAATCTCATCGCTGTGCTGCTGGAGAATGAAATTGTTGGCATGAACGAGCCTGGAGATCTATTGATAGTGAAAAAAGGATCATCGAGTGGTGAAAAAGAAAAGCTCATCTATGACAAAATAACGAAAAAACTGCTTGTGACGTGTGAGTCTGTTCTTGATTTGGATGCTGTTAGTGTTGTGGGGGAAATAATAGAGGAAAGATTCAATGGGTAGAAGTCAGGAAAACAGTAGCTACCGGCTGCTGGGGTTTGAAAAGAGCAATAGTCTTGCTTTGGTTATGGTTGTCTCCACAGGAAGAATTATCAAGATCAAACTTGCTGAGTTGATGAAAAGTGAGGTGATGGATAACTTTAATAAGGTTGAAATAAAAGACGTATACAGAAAGTTTTATTCTGGCGGCTCGGCCTTGACGGCTTATGAGATCGCTGATCGCCATGAAAGGTCGTGGATGACCTATGTCGCTCTAAATCTAATGCTGTTCGCTCTTTATATTTTTACGAATGTTGCAGCAGCTAAACTTGTATATTTAGAGTATTTCGATATTGTTGTTACTCCTGGCGTTTTCCTCTATCCATTGACCTTTTTAATAGTTGATCTTTTGAATGAGTCTTATGGGCTTAGGCTTGCAAGGAGAGCGATATTTTTTGCTTTCGCAAGCAATGCCTTTATTCTGGTGTTACTCACTGTCACTGGTTTTCTTCCTGGGCTGCCTACTTGGGAGCTTGACGGATCATACAATAAGGTTATTGGTCATGTCTCGTCTGCATTAGTAGCCTCATCGGTATCGTTTCTTTTTTCTGAGTACGTAAACTCATATTTGCTGTGTAAAATAAAGGAACTTACAAGTTCAAGGTTTCTTTTTTTGCGGGTTTTCTTTAGTACCTTTTTTGCAGTAATAATAGATAGTTTTATTTTTTGCTTTATTGCATTTTATGGCTCCATGGAAAATGACGAAATCCTGAATATAGTTTATGTTCAGATAGTCATCAAAATGTGCTTTGCTGTGTTCAACGTGTTGCCCGCCTATGGTGCGAGGTCGCTGTTCAAGAAATATGTGGCTGGAGCTCAGGCGGTATAAGTTGTGGAGGCTATAATTAACAATCTGGAATTCATACCGCCCGATAACGTGCTAGCTATTTTAGGCTTATTTTGCTCTTCAGGGTTTTCATGGTTTTCTCCTTGTCTTCCAGAAAGTCATTCAGCCCTTTCGCACGAAGATTGCAGGCGTCGCAATTGCCACAGCCGCTGCCTTTCATCCCGTTATAACAAGTCAAGGTATGGTCGCGGATCAAGTCCAGGCTATTATGGTGGTCAGCTAATGCCCACGTTTCCGCTTTGTTTAACCACATTAACGGAGTTTCAAGGTGTAATTTGTAATTCATTCCCAGCGCGATGGCGTTGTTCAGCACCTCGATGAATTCATGCCGGCAATCAGGATAGCCAGAGTAATCGGTTTCACAAACACCGGTGATGACGGTGTCCGCTTGCACTTGATAGGCGTAAATAGACGCCAAAGTTAAAAACAGAATATTTCTACCGGGTACGAAGGTGCTCGGTAGACTGTGTCCTGCGTTGCTTGTGCTTGGTACGGGAATGTTGTCGCGCGTCAAGCTGCTAATGGCCAGCTCATTAAGCAATGAAGTATCTAATACCTTATGCACTTTTATGCCAAGCTTTTTGGAAAGTTGTTGCGCGACTTCAATTTCCGCGCGATGGCGTTGTCCATAGTCGAAGGTAATACAGTGAATTTCATCAAACAGCGGTAGCGCGTGGATCAAGCAGGTGGTTGAGTCTTGTCCGCCACTGAAAACGATAACTGCCTTTTTAGTCATGCTTTTTTCTTCCTTGGAGGGAATCCAACGTGTGTTGGGGGCATTGACCGTACCGGGAAGATCAAACTGTGGCTGTGGGACGTTTCCGAGATGGCTGTCGGCGCTTTCCGAATCTGTCAGTTATTGGCAGATATCTGGAAATTCCGAAGGGTAGTGGTGCGACGGGAATGGTCGTCGGGTATGGGGCTCACTTGAAAAGACACAGCCCTGTAGGAGCTGCCGCAGGCTGCGATCTTTTGATCTTGATTGTTCAAATCAAAGATCGCAGCCTCGTTTCACTCGACAGCTCCTACAGGTTCTACAGGTCCTGCGGGACAGGGGTCAGGCGCGTTCGAAGATCGCCGCGATGCCCTGGCCACCGCCGATGCACATGGTCACCAGTGCGTAACGGCCGTTGATGCGGTGCAGTTCGTGGATGGCCTTGGTGGCGATGATTGCGCCGGTAGCGCCCACTGGGTGACCCAGGGCGATGCCCGAGCCGTTCGGGTTGACCTTGGCCGGGTCCAGGTCCAGCTCCTGGCTGACGGCACAGGCTTGTGCGGCGAACGCGATGTTGGCTTCGATCACGTCCATGTCGGCGACGGTCAGGCCGGCGCGCTTGAGCGCCAGGCGCGTGGCCGGGATCGGGCCCAGGCCCATCAGTTCCGGTTCGAGGCCGGCGTGGGCGTAGCTGACCAGGCGGGCCAGTGGGCGCAGGTTGTTGACCTGGACCGCAGCGCCGGTGGCCATGACCAGTGCGGCAGCACCGTCGTTGAGACCGGAGGCGTTGCCGGCGGTGACCGAGCCGTCCTTCTTGAACGCCGGCTTCATCGCCGCCAACTGTTCCAGGGACGTGGCGCGTGGATGCTCGTCGACGTTGAACAGCTTGGTGCCCTTGCGATCCGGGATTTCCACGGTCGCGATCTGATCAACGAAATAGCCGTTGGCAATCGCGTGGGCTGCGCGTTTCTGGTCTTCCAGGGCCAGGGCATCCTGCATTTCACGGGTGATGCCGTTGCGTGCGGCGACGTTCTCCGCGGTGATGCCCATGTGGATGTTCTGGAACGGGTCATGCAGGATGCCGAGCATGTAGTCGACGGCCTGAACGTTGCCCATGCGCGCGCCCCAACGAGCGGATGGCAGCAGGTACGGGCCACGGCTCATGGACTCGGCACCGGCGCCGATGGCGATGTCGGCGTCGCCCAGCAGCAGGGTCTGCGCCGCGCTGATGATCGCTTGCAGGCCCGAACCGCACAGGCGGTTGACGTTGTAGGCCGGGGTTTCCTTCGGGATGCCGGCGTTCATGGCGGCAACGCGGGAGATGTAGGCGTCGCGGGTTTCAGTCGGGATCACATGGCCCATCACCAGATGACCGACCAGCGCCGGGTCAACGGCGGCCTTTTGCAGGGCGGCTTTCACGGCGGTGGTCGCGAGATCGGCCGGTGGCACGTCCTTGAGTGAACCGCCGAAGGTGCCAATGGCGGTACGGGCGGCGCTGACGACGTAAATTTCCGGGGTGTTCATGGCTGTGTTCCTTTTGCTGGATTCTTATCTGTACTGCGATTGAGCAGGGCGTTCAAGGCCGTTTTTGCCTCAACGGTGTTGAGACGCTGGATGAACAGCAGGTTTTCTTCGCGCAGGGTGGCTTGCAGTTCGGCCATGCCGGCCTGGGTCATCAGCTGCCGGGATTGGCGCAAGGCTTGCTGGGGCATCGCCAGGAAGCGCTGGGCAATTTTTGCCGCCGCGGCCAGGCACTGCTCGCCGTCATCGAAGGCTTCGTTGGCCAGGCCCCAGGCCACCGCTTCGCTGCCATCAAGGCTGTCGCCCAACAACAGCAGGCGCGCCGCGCGTGCCTGGCCCAGTCGGCGTGGTAGCAGCAGGCTGGCACCGAACTCGGGGCACAGGCCCAGATTGACGAACGGCGTGCGCAGCTTGGCATTACGGGTCACCAGCACCTGGTCGCAATGCAGCAGCAGGGTGGTGCCGATGCCGATGGCGGCCCCGCAAACCGCCGCGATCAACGGCTTTCGCAGGTGGGTCACGGCGCGCATCAGGCGAAATGCCGGGCTGTCCAGGTGCGTTGGCGGCTCTTGCAGGAAATCCACCAGGTCGTTGCCACTGGTAAAACAGTTCGGGCCACCGGTCACGATGACCACCCCGATTTCATCGTTCTCGTCAGCTGCAAACAGCAGGTCGGCCAAGCGCGTGTACATGGCGTTGGTCAGGGCGTTGAGCTTGTCGGGACGATCAATGGTCAGTGTCAGCACGCCATCGCGATAGTCTTGTTTGATCAGGTCGGTCATTGCGGGCTCTTGCAGAGTCGGTTCGACGGCCACTTTAAGCGGCAGGGGAACCCCGCAGCTATGACAAAACGGGTCAACCGAGCTGATGCTTTTTGCCATATCGCGTCGGTAAAACCGCCCACACACCCATTCGGGGTATGGTGCCGCCTGGCGAATCCACCAATAGTAGGTTCATCCGCTCATCCAGAGCCGAACTCGCTTGATAAGGTGCATTTGCTATGGGCAAGACACTGCTTAAGGTGATTTCCAGTCTGTTTGTTGTACCGCTGACCCTGAGTGCCCACGCTGGCGAGCCGGACGGCGCCAATACGCTGCGGCTATATAATTGGGCGGACTACATCGGTGAGAAAACCCTGGCCGATTTTGAAAAGGCCACCGGTATCAAGGTGATCTACGACACCTTCGATGCCTATGAAACGGTGCAGGCCAAGCTGCTCACCGGCCACTCCGGTTACGACCTGATCGTGCTGAATGCATCCCTCGCGCCGCCGCTGATCCAGGCCAAGGTGTTCCAGCCACTGGACAAGAAACTACTGCCGGGCTGGAGCAACCTGGACCCGAAAGTCTTGCACGACCTGCAAGGGTTCGATCCGGGCCCCACCTACTCGGCACCTTATACCTGGGGCAGCAATGGCATCACCTACAACGTCGACAAGATCAAGGAGCGCATGCCGGATGCGCCGATCGGCTCGCTGGCAATGATTTTCGATCCGAAGATCGTCTCGCGCTTCGCCGACTGCGGTGTGACCCTGGTCGATGCGCCCACCGAAGTGATTCCCCTGGCGCTTAAGTACCTCGGTCGTGATCCCCGTAGCGCCAAGCCGGATGACCTGAAGGCGGCGCAGGAACTGCTGTTGTCCGTGCGGCCGTACATCCGCAAGTTCGACTCGGTCAATTACCTGACCAGCCTGCCCAACGGCGATGTGTGCATGGCCATGACCTGGTCCGGCGACTACGCGACGGCCATGGCCCGCGCGGAAGAAGCCAAGTTGAACATCAACCTGTCCTACTTCATTCCCAAGGAAGGCTCGCTGATCTGGTTCGACAACATGTACATCCCGGCGGACGCACCCCATGTCGCCAATGCGCACAAATTCCTTGAATACCTGATGCAACCGCAGGTGATGGCGGACGTCACTGACTACATCCATTACGCCAACAGCAACGCGGCGGCCACGCCTTTGTTGAATGCCGATGTGCGCAATAACCCGGCGATTTACCCCGATGACGCCACCCGCGAGCGCCTGTTCCCGCAGAAGACCCAGGACGCCAAGGACATGCGCGCCATGACCCGTGTCTGGAGCACGGTGAAAAGCGGCATCTGATTCGTTCGATCGTTAGTCAATCCGGTTAGAGGTTTATTTATGGCGACGCCAACACGCAGCGTTTTTTCCCCAGCGGACGAGTCCCGGCTGGTCAAGGCCGACAAGGCCCACCATATGCACGGTTATCACGTGTTCGACGAGCATGCCGAACAAGGCTCCTTGAACATCGTCGCCGGTGATGGCGCCTATATCTACGACACCCAGGGCAACCGCTTTCTCGATGCCGTGGGCGGCATGTGGTGCACCAATATCGGCCTGGGCCGTGAGGAAATGGCCCAGGCCATTGCCGATCAGGTGCGGCAACTGGCCTATTCCAACCCGTTTTCCGACATGGCCAATAACGTCGCCATCGAGTTGTGCGAAAAACTCGCCAGCCTGGCGCCCGGCGACCTCGATCACGTGTTCCTCACCACCGGCGGCTCAACTGCCGTGGACACAGCCTACCGGCTGATCCAGTACTACCAGAACTGCCGCGGCCTGCCGGAAAAAAAGCACGTCATCGCCCGTTTCAACGCGTACCACGGCTCCACCACCCTGACCATGTCGATCGGCAACAAGGCTGCCGACCGGGTGCCGGAGTTCGATTACGCCAACCCGCTGATTCACCACGTGTCGAACCCCAATCCCTACCGTGCGCCGGATGGCATGGACGAGGCGCAGTTTCTCGAGTTCCTGGTCAAGGAGTTTGAGGACAAGATCCTGTCGATTGGCGCAGACAAGGTCGCCGGTTTCTTTGCCGAGCCGGTGATGGGCTCAGGCGGGGTGATCATTCCACCCAAGGGTTATCTCAAGCGCATGTGGGAAATCTGCCAGCGCTACGACATCCTGTTCGTCGCCGACGAGGTGGTCACTTCGTTCGGTCGCCTGGGCAAGTTCTTCGCGTCAAAGGATGTGTTCGACGTGCAGCCTGACATCATCACCACCGCCAAGGGCCTGACTTCGGCTTACCTGCCGCTGGGCGCGTGCATCTTTTCCGAGCGCATCTGGAAGGTCATTGCCGAGCCGGGCCAGGGCCGTTGCTTTACCCATGGCTTCACCTACAGCGGCCATCCGGTGTGCTGCACGGCAGCGCTGAAGAACATTGAAATCATCGAGCGGGAAAACCTGCTGGCCCACGTCGACGATGTTGGCGGTTACCTGGAGCAGCGCCTGGCCACGTTGCGCGACCTGCCCCTGGTGGGTGATGTGCGTTGCCTGAAATTGATGGCGTGCGTGGAGTTCGTCGCCGACAAACGCACCAAGGCGTTGTTCGCCGACGCAATCAACATTGGTGAGAAAATCCATGTGCGGGCACAAGCGAGGGGGCTGCTGGTGCGGCCGATCATGCACCTTAACGTGATGTCGCCGCCGCTGATCCTGACTTATGCACAGGTCGATGAGATCGTCGACATCCTGCGCGAGTGCATCCTGGAAGTGGCGGCCGAGCTTGAGGCGAGCGGCCAGTATTTCGGCCAATGATTTCAACCCTCAGGTCGTTACCAAGGGACTGTTCACCCGCTAGACTGCGTGGCATGAGCAAGCCAAACGACGAAACACTGATCACGATGCCCTTCGGGGCACTGCATAAATGGCATGGGGGCATGCGCGAGGCGTTCGCCCATATCGATGAGCCCGACGCGCTGCAATACCTGGCGTCGGCGTTGGCGCAGCTGGTGTCCATCGAGTCGATGATGATCAGCCTGGAGCGCAAGGACCGCGCACCACAGTTGCTGTATCAGCGCGGGATTGCCCAAGAGTATCAGGTCTCGATTCTTGAGCGCTATTTTGCCGGGGGCTACTTGCTCGACCCGTTCTGCCTGGCGGTGGAGCAGGGACTGGCACAGGGGTTTTATCACCTGGAGGAAATTGCGCCGGACAACTTCTTCGACAGTGATTACTACAAGACCTATTACCTGAAGGCGAACTGTTCGGAAGACAGCTACTACATCGTCGATACCGGCAACGACACGAAAATCTCCGTCAGCCTCTTTCAAGGTTTCGGCGGTGAATGCCTGCGGGTGGAGCAGTTGAATCTGCTGCGCGCCGTCGAACCGCTGGTGCGCGAATTCATCAGCGAATTCAGTCGCCGTGGCCTGCAGCGCAGTGACGAGATCCAGGGCGATAACGATCAAGGCCTGCGCGATGATCTCAAGCATCGGGTGCAAACGGCGTTCGAACAGTTCGGTTGTGACTTGCTCACCGAACGCGAGCGCGAAGTGGCGCACATGGTGCTGCGGGGGCACTCGGTGAAATCCACTGCCAGCCAGATGAACATCTCACCGGAAACCGTGCGCATGCACCGCAAGAACCTGTATCTGAAGCTGGAGGTGGGTTCGCAGTCGGAGTTGTTTGCGCTGTTTATCGAGTGGTTGCGCGGGCATTGAGCGTTGATCGTTCCCACGCTCCGCGTGGGAATGCCTCAAGGGACGCTCCGCGTTCCAGCGCTGGAGGGGACGCAGAGCGTCCCGGGCTGCATTCCCACGCGGAGCGTCACTAGTGTCCGGTAAACATGTTTCATAGCTGAAGGCTGCCTTGGGCAGCCTTCAGCTTTTCTCGCTCCTGCCTTC
>NZ_JBYTEO010000030.1:51667-88714 GCF_058791355.1 Pseudomonas sp. EB271-G4-1 | reverse complement strand
CTCCTACAGGGACGCGTAACACATGTAGGAGCTGCCGAAGGCTCGGGCCGCGTTCGGACGATCTTTTACCGGTCTATTGGACTGATGCAACTGCCGGTACAGAACTGTTGTGCCAGATCAGCACCCGCGTGACACGGTTATCCTCGGTCTCGAGAATTTCCAGTCGATAGCGGCCGATTTTCAGGCATACCGGGCAGTCCGGGATGGTTTCCAGCGCTTCGGTCACCAGACCGTTCAGGGTTTTCGGGCCGTCGCTGGGCAGGTGCCAGCCGAGGCTCTTGTTCAGGTCGCGGATCGAGGCGGCACCATCGATCACCAGGCGGCCATCGGCCTGTGGATGGATATGTGGGTTGTCCTGGCTTTGCTGGCTTTCGAATTCACCGACGATTTCTTCGAGAATGTCTTCGAGGGTGACGATACCCAGGACTTCGCCGTATTCGTCGACCACCATGCCCAGGCGCCGCTGTTGCTTGTGAAAGTTCAGCAGTTGCAATTGCAGCGGGGTGCTTTCAGGGACGAAATAGGGTTCGCGACAGGCCGCCAGCAAGGCTTCCAGGGTCAGGCTGCCGTCGGGAAGCAAATGGCCGATTTGCCGGGTATTGAGCACCGCTTCCACTTGGTTGATGTCGCTGTGGAACACCGGCAGGCGGGTGCGCTGGTTGTGGCGCAGTTGCTCGATGATGTCTTCGATCGGGTCGTCGAGGTTGATCCCGTCGACCTCGCTGCGCGGTACCAGGATGTCGTTGACCGTGATGTTATCCAGTGCATGGATGCCCGGCAGAGCGTGCGGGCGGCTGACAGCATGCTCTTGATGGCCGTGAGGGTCGTGCCGCAGCGGTACGGGCTCGTCTTCGCTCTGTTGCACGACATTGGCTTTGCGAGCGAACGGGCGCAACAGAAACTGGCTGATGGCGTTGAGCAGCCACGCTGCGGGATATACAAGCTTCAGGGGGATGGCCAGCAAGTTGTTGCCCAGGGCCAGGATCGCATCCGGATGACGGGTGGCGAGGGCTCGCGGCAGGTAGTCGGCCAGGATCAAGAGAAGGGCACCGGCGCCTGCACACGCCAGCCATGGGCCGTTTTCAGCCCAGGTAAAAATCGCCAGCAAGGTACAGATGACCATTACCAGGGCGCGGCACAGGGTATTGCAGAAAATCAGGCTGACGAGGGGGAAGCTCAACCTGGCCAGCGGTTTGTCGCTGGCGCGCGAGGCATTGCGCTGGGCCAGCAAGTGCTGCTGCGCGGCTTCTATGGCAGTAAACAGGCCTGACCACAATATCAGCAAGGCCACTACTGCAAGCATCGGCCCTATGGGCAAGTCGTCCATTATTGCCGCCCGTCAGATGTGCAGGATGTATTCACGAACCAGCTTGCTGCCGAAATACGCCAGCATCAACAGGCAAAAACCGGCCAGGGTCCAGCGAATGGCCTTGTGACCTCGCCAGCCAAGGCGGTTACGGCCCCAGAGCAGCACGCTGAAGACGATCCAGGCCAGGCAGGCCAGCAAGGTCTTGTGCACCAGGTGCTGGGCGAACAGGTTGTCGACAAACAGCCAGCCGGAGATCAGCGACAGCGACAACAGTGTCCAGCCAGCCCAAAGGAAGCCGAACAGCAGGCTTTCCATGGTTTGCAGCGGCGGGAAGTTCTTGATCAGCCCGGACGGGTGCTTGTGCTTGAGTTGATGATCCTGGAGCAGCAGCAGTAGCGACTGGAACACTGCAATGGTGAACATGCCATAGGCGAGGATCGACAACAGGATGTGGGCGAGAATGCCTGGCTCCTCATCGATGATTTGCACAGTACCGGCGGGGGCGAACTGCGCCAGCAGCACGGTCAATGCGCCCAGGGGGAACAGCAGCACCAGCAGGTTTTCCACCGGAATCCGTGAGCAGGCCAGCAGCGTCAGGGCGATGACTGCGACGGCAATCAGGCTGGCGGCGCTGAAAAAATCCAGGCCCAGGCCAATCGGGGTCAGCAGGTGGGTCACCAGGCTGGCGCTGTGGGCCAGCACCGCCAGCACGCCGAGCGTAACCAGCAGGCGCTTGTTGGCCTTGGCTCCGGTGGCCAGGCGAGTGCCTTGATAGAAGGTCGCAGCGGCGTATAGGCAGGCGGCGGCGAGGGTAGCAAGCAAACTGGGTGACAAGGGGAGCATAAGTCCTGTTAGGCAAGCCCGAAAGGCGCTGAGTTTGGCATAGAACCCACGCGACACGAAAGTGCGAGGTGTCCGCCAGACGCAGTCTTCGCTATAATCCGCGACCTGCCCACGCCGCAGGCTCGCCGAGCACACGTTTAGTCCGGTCTGGGCCGCCATTATCCCGGTCTACACAGGGCCTGAAAGGATCGCGCAATGTTTGAAAACTTAACCGACCGTCTCTCGCAGACGCTGCGCCATGTCACCGGCAAGGCCAAGCTGACCGAAGACAACATCAAAGACACCCTGCGCGAAGTGCGCATGGCGTTGCTCGAAGCCGACGTCGCCCTGCCGGTGGTCAAGGACTTCGTCAATTCGGTCAAGGAACGCGCTGTCGGCACCGAGGTGTCGCGCAGCCTGACGCCGGGCCAGGCCTTCGTGAAGATCGTCCAGGCCGAGCTCGAAAGCCTGATGGGCGCGGCCAACGAAGACCTGAACCTGAGCGCCGTGCCGCCAGCGGTCATCCTGATGGCCGGTTTGCAAGGTGCTGGTAAAACCACCACCGCCGGCAAACTTGCGCGCTTCCTTAAAGAGCGCAAGAAAAAGTCGGTCATGGTCGTGTCCGCGGACGTTTATCGCCCAGCGGCGATCAAGCAGCTGGAAATGCTCGCGGGTGAAGTCGGCGTTACCTTCTTCCCGTCCGACCTGAGCCAGAAGCCGGTCGCGATCGCGCAAGCGGCTATCAAGGAAGCAAAACTCAAATTCATCGACGTGGTCATCGTCGATACCGCCGGTCGCCTGCACATCGATGAAGAGATGATGGGCGAGATCAAGGCGTTGCACGCCGCGATCAATCCGGTCGAAACATTGTTCGTGGTCGATGCCATGACCGGCCAGGACGCCGCCAACACGGCCAAGGCCTTCGGCGATGCGCTGCCACTGACCGGCGTGATCCTGACCAAGGTCGACGGCGACGCCCGTGGCGGTGCCGCCCTGTCGGTGCGTGCCATCACCGGCAAGCCGATCAAGTTCATCGGTATGGGCGAGAAGAGCGAAGCGCTCGACCCGTTCCACCCAGAGCGTATTGCCTCGCGCATCCTCGGCATGGGCGACGTGCTCAGCCTCATCGAGCAGGCGGAAGCGACCCTCGACAAGGACAAGGCCGACAAGCTGGCCAAGAAGCTGAAGAAGGGCAAGGGCTTCGATCTCGAAGACTTCCGTGACCAGCTGCAACAGATGAAGAACATGGGCGGCCTCGGCGGCCTCATGGACAAACTGCCGAACATGGGCGGTGTGAACCTGGCGCAGATGGGCAATGCCCAGAGCGCGGCAGAGAAACAGTTCAAGCAAATGGAAGCCATCATCAACTCCATGACCCCGGCCGAGCGTCGTGACCCTGAGCTGATCAGTGGTTCGCGCAAGCGTCGTATCGCCATGGGTTCCGGCACCCAGGTGCAGGACATCGGTCGCTTGATCAAGCAGCACAAGCAGATGCAGAAGATGATGAAGAAATTCACCGCGAAAGGCGGAATGGCCAAGATGATGCGCGGCATGGGCGGTATGTTGCCCGGCGGCGGCATGCCAAAAATGTAAAGAATTCGCGCAAGGGCTTGCTCTTGCGCAGCCCACACGGACGTGGGATTCACAGCAAACCCGCACTTGGCGGGAGCTGACCGGCCGTTTTTACCGACGGCTCTATAGCAAATCTTGATGGCGGCCGAAAGGCAGCCGGAAAAAGTCATTTGCAAAAGTCCGGATATTCCTTAGAATATGCGGCCTTTCGGGCACCCATGCCCGCTGTGCCTTTAGATTTGCAGCACCGACTACAGGAACGATGTTCACATGCTAACAATCCGTCTTGCCCTTGGCGGCTCCAAAAAGCGCCCGTTTTACCACTTGACCGTAACCGACAGCCGCAACCCGCGCGACGGTTCGCACAAGGAACAGGTTGGTTTCTTCAACCCTGTTGCTCGTGGTCAAGAAGTTCGTCTGTCCGTGAACCAAGAGCGCGTAGCCTACTGGCTGAGCGTTGGTGCACAACCTTCTGAGCGCGTTGCTCAGTTGTTGAAGGAATCTGCTAAGGCTGCGGCCTGAGCAATATGAACGCGACGCCAGCTGCTGCTGATGATTTGATCGTTATCGGCAAGATTTACTCGGTTCACGGCGTTCGCGGCGAAGTGAAGGTGTATTCCTTTACTGATCCGATTAAGAACCTGCTGGATTACAAAACCTGGACGCTTAAGCGTGACGGCAATGTAAAGCAGGTAGAGCTGGTCAGCGGACGCGGGAACGACAAGTTCCTGGTCGCAAAGCTCAAGGGTCTTGATGATCGTGAAGAAGCGCGTCTTCTGGCCGGTTATGAGATCTGCGTGCCGCGCAACCTGTTCCCTGAACTGACCGACGGCGAGTACTACTGGTACCAGCTGGAAGGTCTGAAGGTCATCGATACTCACGGGCAACTGTTCGGGAAAATCGATCATCTTCTGGAAACCGGCGCCAATGATGTAATGGTGGTCAAGCCTTGCGCTGGCAGCCTGGATGATCGCGAACGCCTGTTGCCCTATACCGAGCAATGCGTGTTGGCCGTCGACCTGGCCGCGGGTGAGATGAAGGTGGATTGGGATGCGGATTTCTAAGCGTGGCTAACTTGCGCGTAGAAGTGATCAGTTTGTTTCCCGAGATGTTCTCCGCCATCAGCGAGTACGGCATCACCAGTCGGGCGGTGAAACAGGGGCTGTTGCAGCTCACCTGTTGGAACCCGCGAGACTACACGACGGATCGACATCACACTGTGGATGATCGCCCTTTTGGCGGTGGTCCGGGCATGGTGATGAAGATCAAGCCCCTGGAAGATGCTCTGGTCGAGGCCAAGGCAGTCGCCGGGGAGGGAGCGAAGGTGATTTACCTGTCCCCCCAAGGCCGTCAACTGACTCAGTCGGCGGTACGCGAGTTGGCGAATCTGGATGCACTGATCCTGATTGCCGGTCGTTATGAAGGCATTGACGAGCGTTTTATTGATGCTCATGTCGATGAAGAGTGGTCGATTGGCGACTATGTACTGTCTGGCGGCGAGCTGCCGGCGATGGTCCTGATCGATGCGGTTACACGACTGCTGCCTGGAGCTTTAGGGCATGCGGACTCCGCCGAGGAAGATTCCTTTACGGATGGTTTGCTGGATTGCCCGCACTACACCCGACCGGAGGTGTATGCGGATCAGCGTGTTCCCGACGTATTGCTAAGTGGCAATCACGCGCACATCCGGCGTTGGCGTTTACAGCAGTCCCTTGGTCGGACCTATGAACGACGCGCCGATCTTCTGGAAAGCCGCTCGCTTTCTGGAGAAGAGAAGAAGCTGCTCGAGGAATACATCCGCGAGCGGGACGATAGTTAACAACGTATCGATGGTAGATCCGACGATTTACCTTAGGAGCACAGCATGACTAACAAAATCATCCTTGCACTCGAAGCAGAGCAGATGACCAAAGAGATCCCTACCTTTGCCCCGGGCGACACCATTGTCGTTCAGGTGAAAGTGAAGGAAGGCGACCGTTCGCGTCTGCAAGCGTTCGAAGGCGTTGTAATCGCCAAGCGTAACCGCGGCGTTAACAGTGCATTCACCGTGCGTAAGATCTCCAACGGTGTTGGCGTAGAGCGTACTTTCCAGACCTACTCCCCGCAAATCGACAGCATGGCTGTCAAGCGTCGCGGTGACGTACGTAAAGCCAAGCTGTACTACCTGCGTGACCTGTCGGGTAAAGCAGCTCGCATCAAGGAAAAACTGGCTTAAGTCCAGCTTCCGATGCAGAAAAAAGCAGCCTACGGGCTGCTTTTTTGTTGCCTGCGATTTCTCCGGTTCGCGGCCTGACATGCAACCGAGTCACGGCCATCGCGAGCAGGCTCGCTCCCACAATGATCTTGGGTGCTCACAGATATTGCATCCACTGAAGATCCACTGTGGGAGCGAGCCTGCTCGCGATTCGATTCATGCAGCGCCGCTGACCTGCGGCTGAATCAACGCCAGCAACGTCCACCCCGCCGCAGGCTTGACCGCACTGTCCGGCGTCACCACATGCACCCAGCCACTGTCATCACGGGCAAACAGCAACGTGGCACGTTCGCCGTGCAATGCCTGATAGTCCTCCCAACCAAAGCCCTCGGTCAGGTGCGTGCTGTAGAACTCAGCCCCCTGGTGCAGCTGGTTGGCCAGCTTGACGTAGGTTAAATCCTCATCACCCAGCAATCGTCCTCGATGCTCATGGCTGGCGCGATGCTTGTCGGTGCGTCGGCTCTCCTGGCCACTGGCGAGCCCGAATAAGCGTTGATGTCCAAAGTCATGACGAAAGCGCATCGACGCCAGCGTGTTCAGTTCGCCGGACGGCGACAGCGTCAGCAAATGCCCCAGCCCGACCAGGTCCAGGTGCGCGTCAGCATGCTGCGATGCCGGATTGCCGAAGTACGTCGGCAAACCCTCCATGCGCGCCGCCCGAATATTTTCCCAGCTCGAGTCTGTCAGGAGCACGCGACTGCCCAATTGCTGCAAGGCCTTGCCCAGGTTTCGCGCCGGACCGTTGGCACCGACGATCAGGAAGCCGCTGGGCGCAGGTTCAGCAACGCTGAGCAAGCGTGCCAGTGGCCGCGCCGTGGCACTTTGCAGCACCACGGTGCCAATGATCACGGCAAAGGTCAGTGGCACCAGCAGCAAGGCACCCTGGTGGCCGGCCTCATGCAGGCGAATCGCGAAAATCGCCGACACGGCCGCCGCGACGATTCCTCGAGGGGCTATCCATGACAGCAGCGCCCGTTCGCGCCAGCTCAGATTCGAGCCTGCGGTAGAGAGCATCACGTTCAAGGGGCGGGCGATGAGCTGGATGATCAGCAGCAGGATCAGTACCAGCGGCCCGAGGCCGATCATGGCGTGCAGATCCAGACGCGCCGCCAGCAAGATGAACAAGCCCGAAATGAGCAGCACGCTGAGGTTTTCCTTGAAGTGCAGGATGTGCCGGACATCCACGCCCTTCATGTTAGCCAGCCACATGCCCATCAAGGTCACGGCCAGCAGGCCGGATTCGTGCATCACAGCATTGGCGGTGATGAAGATCCCCAGCACCGAGGCCAGTGCGGCCAGGTTGTGCAGGTACTCTGGCAGCCACTGACGTCGGATAATCATGCCAAGCACCCAGCCACCGGCTATCCCGAACACGCTGCCACACGCAATCACACCGCCGAAAGTCAGCAGGCTATGGCTCAGGCCTTCGCCCGCCGCGCTGGCGATGATGAAGCTGTAGACCACCACGGCGAGCAGCGCGCCAATCGGGTCGATGACAATGCCTTCCCAGCGCAAGATATTGGCGATCGAGGCTTTGGGGCGCACCACGCGCAGCATCGGCACGATCACCGTGGGGCCGGTGACCAGCGTCAGGCTGCCGAAGAGAATGGCGAGCAACCAGTCAAAATCCAGCAAGTAATGGGTCGCGACCGCGATGACCACCCAGGTCGAGAGCGCACCGATGGTAACCAACCGATGCACGACGCTACCAATCTCGCGCCATTCCGAAAGATGCAGCGTCAAGCTGCCTTCAAACAAAATCAGCGCCACTGCCAGTGACACCAATGGCATCAGCAGCGGTCCGAACATCGCTTGCGGGTCGAGCCACCCCAGGATCGGTCCGACCAGAATCCCGGTTAGCAACAGAAAAAGGATCGCGGGCAATTTCAAGCGCCACGCCAACCACTGACAACCCAGCGCCGCCGCGCCGATTCCGCCAATCGCCAACAGTATTTGCTGTTCGTTCATTGAGGCTCCTGTTCCTTGAAGTAGCCGGCTATGAAAGACTAGCGGCGATTTTTCCGTTCACCCTTTTTTCGCATGCTGTCCCAGGATCGCGTGCCTAGAGCGATCATGCCTGCTATCGATCATCCACTGATAGACCAATTTCTCGACGCGCTGTGGTTGGAAAAGGGTCTTTCCGACAACACCCGCGATGCCTACCGCAGCGATCTGGCCCTGTTCAATGGCTGGCTGCAGGAGAAGGGCCTGGAGCTGGTCAATGCCGGTCGAGAATTGATTCTCGATCACCTGGCCTGGCGCCTGGAACAGAACTACAAACCCCGATCCACGGCGCGATTTCTCTCGGGTGTGCGCGGCTTTTATCGTTATCTGCTGCGGGAAAAGCTGATCGCCATCGATCCGACCTTGCGCGTGGATATGCCGCAATTGGGCAGGCCCTTGCCCAAATCCCTGTCGGAAGCTGACGTCGAAGCCTTGCTCAAGGCACCGGATTTAAGCGAGGCCATCGGCCAGCGCGACCGGGCCATGCTCGAAGTGCTCTATGCCTGTGGCCTGCGGGTGACAGAGCTGATCAGCCTGACGCTGGAGCAGGTCAACCTGCGCCAGGGTGTGTTGCGGGTGATGGGCAAGGGCAGCAAGGAGCGGCTGGTGCCGATGGGCGAGGAGGCGATTGTCTGGGTCGAACGATATCTGCGCGATGGTCGTGGTGAGTTGCTCGGCGGGCGGCCCAGCGATGTGCTGTTCCCGAGCCTGCGCGGCGAGCAGATGACCCGCCAAACGTTCTGGCACCGGATCAAGCACCAGGCCAAGGTTGCCGGGATCGGCAAGTCGCTGTCGCCGCACACCTTGCGCCATGCGTTCGCCACGCACTTGCTCAATCACGGTGCGGACCTGCGGGTGGTGCAGATGCTGCTCGGCCACAGCGACCTGTCGACCACGCAGATCTATACCCACGTCGCCCGGGCGCGGTTGCAGGACCTGCACGCCAAACACCACCCTCGAGGTTGATGTTGTCCCCTGTGGGAGCGAGCCTGCTCGCGAATGCGGTGGACCAGCTACACCATCTTTGGCTGGCACACTGCTTTCGCGAGCAGGCTCGCTCCCACAGAGAAACGGTCTGCGATGCCTTGTATCACCGGGAGTCGGCCACGCGAGCCTTATGTGGTAGGCTTTGCCGGTTTGCACGATGGGCGTTTATGACCCGGTGTTTCGGCACGGGCGTTCTGAGCGTCTCATTTGTCCGCCTTCAGGAGTTCTCATGCGTCTGACCCAGATTTTCGCCGCCGCCGCCATTGCGTTGGTCAGCACCTTTGCCGTCGCCGATGACGCGGCCGATAAAGCTATTCGTAAAAGCCTGGAAAACCTCCAGCTCGAAGTTCCGGTAGAAAGTATCTCCGCCAGCCCGCTGCCGGGCCTGTATGAAGTCAAGCTCCAGGGCAGCCGTGTGCTGTACGCCAGTGCCGACGGCCAGTACGTCGTCCAGGGATACATGTTCCAGCTCAAGGACGGCAAGCCGGTCAACCTGACCGAGAAGACCGAACGCCTGGGCGTTTCCAAGCTGGTCAACGCAATCCCTGTCGCGGAAACCGTGGTGTACCCGGCCATTGGTGAAACCAAGTCGCACATCACCGTGTTCACCGACACCACCTGCCCGTACTGCCATAAACTGCACGCCGAAGTGCCTGAACTGAACAAGCGCGGCATCGAAGTGCGCTATGTTGCGTTTCCGCGCCAGGGCCTGGGTTCGCCGGGTGACGAGCAGTTGCAGGCGGTCTGGTGCTCCAAAGACAAGAAAGCGGCCATGGACAAGATGGTCGACGGCAAGGAAATCAAGGCCGCCAAGTGCGATAACCCGGTGTCCAAGCAGTTCGCCCTCGGCCAGTCGATTGGTGTGAACGGCACACCGGCCATCGTTTTGGCGGACGGTCAGGTCATTCCGGGCTATCAGCCAGCGCCACAAGTCGCCAAACTGGCGCTGGGCGCCAAGTAATTCGAGTCAGCCTTTGACGCGTGTGGTCCGACGGCAGCTCAGTCGGGCCATCAATAGTGAGCCGCGAGCATGCGGCTGTTTTCACGGCCGGCCTCGAGTCGGCCGTTTTATGGGGAGTTCACAGTGAAACCGGTCAAAGTAGGCATCTGTGGGTTAGGGACCGTCGGTGGCGGTACCTTCAACGTACTTCAGCGCAACGCCGAGGAAATTGCTCGTCGTGCCGGGCGTGGAATCGAAGTGGCACAAATTGCCACGCGCACGCCAAAGCCTCAGTTCCAAACGACCGGTATTGCGATTACCACCGATGTCTTCGAAGTGGCCACGAACCCTGAGATCGACATCGTCATAGAGCTGGTGGGCGGCTACACCGTTGCCCGCGAGCTGGTACTCAAGGCCATCGAGAATGGCAAGCATGTGGTCACCGCGAACAAGGCGCTTATCGCCGTTCACGGTAATGAAATTTTCGCCAAGGCACGCGAGAAGGGCGTGATCGTTGCGTTCGAAGCAGCCGTGGCTGGTGGCATCCCGGTGATCAAGGCGATCCGTGAAGGCCTGTCCGCCAACCGCATCAACTGGGTGGCTGGCATCATCAACGGCACTGGCAACTTCATTCTCACCGAGATGCGCGAGAAAGGCCGTACCTTCGAAGACGTGTTGGCCGAAGCGCAAGCCCTGGGCTACGCCGAAGCCGACCCGACCTTCGACGTCGAAGGCATCGATGCGGCGCACAAGCTGACGATCCTGGCGTCCATTGCCTTCGGCATCCCGTTGCAGTTCGACAAGGCCTACACCGAAGGCATCACCAAGCTGACCACCGCTGACGTGAACTACGCCGAAGCGTTGGGCTACCGCATCAAGCACCTGGGCGTGGCGCGCAGCACCGCGGCCGGTATCGAGCTGCGCGTGCACCCGACGCTGATCCCGGCCGATCGCCTGATCGCCAACGTCAACGGCGTGATGAACGCGGTGATGGTCAACGGCGACGCCGCCGGGTCGACCCTGTTCTACGGTGCGGGTGCTGGCATGGAACCGACCGCTTCGTCGGTGATTGCCGACCTGGTGGACGTGGTTCGCGCCATGACCTCGGACCCGGAAAACCGCGTACCGCACCTGGCCTTCCAGCCGGATTCGCTGTCGGCGCACCCGATCCTGCCAATCGATGCCTGCGAAAGCGCGTACTACCTGCGGATCCAGGCCAAGGATCATCCGGGCGTCCTCGCCCAGGTTGGCAGCATCCTGTCCGAGCGTGGCATCAACATCGAATCGATCATGCAGAAGGAAGCCGAGGAGCACGATGGCCTGGTACCGATGATCCTGCTGACCCACCGTGTGGTGGAACAGCGTATCAACGACGCCATCAAGGCACTGGAAGCGCTCCAGGGCGTGGTTGGCCCGGTCGTGCGGATTCGCGTCGAGCACCTGAACTAAGCCGTTATCGATTACCGGGCGCCGTGACCGGCGCCCGGCATTGCGAACACTGTCCCAATGGAGTCAGTCATGCGTTACATCAGTACCCGCGGCCAGGCACCGGCCCTGAATTTCGAAGACGTCCTGCTGGCAGGCCTTGCCACCGACGGCGGTCTGTACGTCCCGGAAAACCTGCCACGTTTCACCCAGGAAGAAATCGCTTCCTGGGCCGGCCTGCCGTATCACGAGCTGGCCTTCCGCGTTATGCGTCCGTTCGTCACCGGCAGCATCCCGGATGCCGATTTCAAAAAGATCCTTGAAGAAACCTACGGTGTGTTTGCCCACAGCGCCGTCGCGCCGCTGCGTCAGCTGAACGGTAACGAATGGGTGCTGGAGCTGTTCCACGGCCCGACCCTGGCGTTCAAGGACTTCGCCCTGCAACTGCTCGGTCGCCTGCTCGACTACGTGCTGGGAAAACGCGGCGAGCGCGTGGTGATCGTTGGCGCCACTTCCGGCGATACCGGCTCGGCGGCCATCGAAGGTTGCAAGCACTGCGAAAACGTCGACATCTTCATCCTGCACCCACACAACCGTGTGTCCGAAGTGCAGCGTCGGCAGATGACAACCATTTTCGGCGAGAACATTCACAACATCGCCATCGAAGGCAACTTCGATGACTGCCAGGAAATGGTCAAGGCGAGCTTCGCCGACCAGGGCTTCCTCAAGGGCACGCGCCTGGTGGCGGTAAACTCGATCAACTGGGCGCGGATCATGGCCCAGATCGTCTACTACTTCCACGCAGCCCTGCAACTGGGCGGTCCGGCGCGCTCGGTGGCGTTCTCGGTGCCGACCGGTAACTTCGGCGACATCTTCGCCGGTTACCTGGCACGCAACATGGGCCTGCCGATCAACCAGTTGATCGTCGCCACCAACCGCAACGACATCCTGCACCGCTTCATGAGCGGCAACCAGTACGTCAAGGAAACCCTGCACGCGACCCTGTCGCCGTCGATGGACATCATGGTGTCCTCGAACTTCGAACGCCTACTGTTCGACCTGCACGGTCGCAATGGCGCGGCGATTGCCGGGCTGATGGACAGCTTCAAGCAGGGCGGCGGTTTCAGCGTCGAGCAGGAGCGCTGGACTGAAGCGCGCAAACTGTTCGACTCACTGGCCGTTGACGATGAGCAAACCTGCGAAACCATCGCCGAGGTCTTTGAACAGACCGGTGAAGTGCTGGACCCGCACACCGCGATCGGCGTCAAGGCCGCCCGCGAATGCCGTCGCAGCCTGGATATCCCGATGGTGATCCTGGGCACGGCCCATCCGGTCAAATTCCCGGACGCCGTGGAGAAAGCCGGTGTAGGAAAAGCCCTCGAGCTGCCTGCACATCTTTCTGATTTGTTTGAAAGAGACGAGCGCTGCACCGTATTGCCGAATGACCTGAAGGCCGTGCAGGCCTTTGTCAGCCAGCACGGTAACCGCGGTAAGCCTTTGTAACGGGCAAACCCTGTCACACAACAAAGCCCGTCTACTGACGGGCTTTGTTGTTTTTGCATGCCACACTTGCCAACAGGATTCGTCCACGGAGAGGGACGAACGGATCTGCAAGGATGTGGCAATGCCGGTTTACAGACGATCCAGGCCAGCGGCGTGCTGGCTGCTATTGCTCAGTGTCCTGTTCATCTTGGCCCAGTGGGCAATCGCCGCGCCTGATCCGGCTCGTGAACCGGAAAAGGCGGGCGGCGGTGTCCGGATCGCGCTGGATGCCCGGGAACTTGAATGGATTGCCGGGCATCCGCCCGTCAAGGTAGCGTCGCTGGAATACCCGCGCTACCTGTTCAAGAATCAACATGGCCAGTGGAGCGGCCTTAACAGGGACATGCTCGATCGCATCAGCGCCATGACGGGGCTGCGCTTTGTCCATGTCGAGTCATTCTCCATTGAGCATATGCTTCAAAGCCTGGAGCGCGCAGAAGCGGACATGAGCACCACGCTGGCAATGAATGACGAGCGCAGGGTGTTCCTGGATTTCAGTCATTCCTATGGCGGCTCTGGCTGGGTGTTTGTCGGGCGGGCCGGGGCACCGCAGGTCGAGTCACTGCAGCAGTTGGCCAAGCACGTGTTGGTACTGCCGACCCGGCATGTGCTGGAAGCGGTGATTCGTCGTGACCACCCCACCATCGATTTGCGTTCGGTCAAGACCTACGCGCAAGCCCGCGCGCTGGTGGAAAGCGGGGAGGCCCATGCCACCATCGAAAGCGAAACAGGCGCACGACTCTTACCCTTGGGCCAGCTTCAGGTGGGGCAAATCGTGGAAGGCCAGTGGGACCCGGACTACCTGACGGTGCGCAAAGGCCAATTGCAACTGCTGAGCATCCTCAACAAGGCCCTCGAGGCTTTTCCTCCCGCTGAACTACGTGCCTTGCGTTCGAAGTGGCTCGATGGCGATCCCCTCCCGACAGCCTGGCAACAATTTGCCCCATGGGCTGGATGGGGCCTTTTGGCCGCCAGCCTGTCTGGTTTGCTCTCGCTACTCTGGAGGTACCGTTTGGCCGGACAGGCGTGAGGCTGATGTTTTTTCCCTGTCATCTTCGCCGTGCATGCTCTATCGACCGCAGGCGCAGGCTCAACTGCACGCGGTTTTCAGAACTATCTACTCGGCCCAGCGGTCATTTACAGTACACACGCCCCAGGCACTTTGTTTTCGGACTATTGAGTGGTGATCGGATGGAAAGTATCAGTCTATTGCTCGGTGAGGCTCTGAGCCCGTACCAGGTGACGTTAACCCCGTCAGGCATACATGGCGAATGCCGGGTGACCTTGAAGAATGCTATCGGTGCCATAGTGGTCGATCGGGTGTTCAATCAGGCGCAGTTGGCCGACAAGCGTCAGTTGACGGATGTCGTCGACGGCCTGCACCGCGATGTGCTGATTGCTGAAGGACGCCTGGAGCCCTGTGTTATCGCAGCGTTGCGCAATGCGGCACAGGACAAGTTGGTGGCTAGCCGAAATTGAATGGCCGGTTGTGGGAACCTTCCTGCATCCTTATCAGTCAGATTCAGTAACAGCGGGATCAAGCATTGTGCTCCGGTGCTTGCCGCTTGCTGTTACTGGTCTTTGAAAGACCACGTTTAACCCCGAGTCGTCTCCCCACTTCTCGGGGTTTCTTTTTGCCTGGCAATTGTCAGTAGCCGTCCTGATGCTCGAAAAATTCCCGGGCTGCTCGCAGGTAGTCGGTACGGCTTTGCGGGTCGAGCCAGCCGGCATACGCCTCGCTCAAATGGTCTCGGGGCAGGGCACGCAGCAATTGGTTGATCTCGATGATCGCCTGCCGCCCCAGGGGCGTATTGGTGCAGCCGATGTAGCCGGACAGGTATCTGCCGGTGCCACGAACCGGATAGAACTGCAGCTCCTCTTCGGCGATCCCTTGTTGTCGCGCCTGGTAGCGAATTTCCGGGCGATAGCCCAACAGCAACTGCAGGCGTCCCAGGCGTTGCATTTGCAGCAGGCTGCCCAAGGCGTCGTTGCCGTAATGAAGGGTCAGCGCCTTGCCCGGCGCCTGTTTGAGCAGGGCGTCAAGGTATTCGCCATAGTTGCGTTCGGCAACAATGCCCAAGGTCACGTTGCCGGTGGCCAACAGGGCCGCCAGGTCCACCTCACCATCCTTGAGGAACGGCGTCAGTACCTCCCGCTCGTTGCTGCGCACGGCCAGGCCATTGCTCATGGCGCGAAAGACCGGCAGGGAAAATGCGATCCAGCTTTCGCGTTCCTTGCTCCAGTTCAACGCTGCGTCGCAGGTGAGGGACGGTTCGTGAAGCATTTGCAAGCCACGGGCACGATTGACCTTCATCACGCTGTGCCGGTACTGCGGCATGCCGGCGATCAGCTGCCGCAGCAATTGATCGATGACCCCCTGGCCTTTTTCCGGCCCGTTGAAAATGAACAGCGGCGGTAGATCGCGTTTCAGCCAGACCAGGGATTCCTTGGGCTGCGCCGACACCGGCGAGGCCAGCGTAACGATCAGGGCCAGGCTCGCCAATGCGCCCAGGCGCTGCCCGGCCAACAGCAGGCCGGGCTTGATGAGTCGCGCAAACAAACGCTTGAGCTCAGATGGCTCCGTCTTTGCGCAGTTGTGTGATCTGCGACGCGTCATAGCCAAGTTCCTGGAGTACCTGGGCATTGTGCTCACCCAGTTGCGGCCCGACCCATTCACAATCACCGGGTGTCTCTGAGAGTTTCGGCACGATCCCTGGCATCTTGAAGTCCTTGCCATCGGGCAGCTTGGCCTGCAGGAACATTTCCCGGGCGAGGTACTGAGGATCGCTGAACATGTCTTCGGCGCTGAAGATCCGGCTGGCCGGTACGTCGGCTTGGTTCAAGCGCTCGATGACGGTGTCCAGGGGCAGCGAATTGACCCAGCGATCAATGACCCCATAAATTTCGTCGCGACGGCTGTCGCGGCCGTCGTTGCTGGCCAGCAGCGGATCGTTGGCCAGGTCTTCCCGACCAATGAGCAGCATGAAGCGCTTGAAGATCGCATCGCCATTGGCGCCAATCTGCACATGCTTGCCATCGGCACTGGTGTGGATCGATGAAGGCGTAATACCCGGCATGATATTGCCGGTGCGCTCGCGGATGAAACCAAACACGTCGAACTCCGGCACCATGCTTTCCATCATGGCGAAGATCGCCTCGTACAGCGCCACGTCCACCACTTGTCCCTGACCGCCATTGACCTCGCGGTGACGCAGGGCCATGAGGGCACCGATCACGCCCCACAGCGCGGCAATCGAATCACCGATGGAAATCCCGGTGCGCACCGGCGGCCGATCCTCGAACCCTGTGATGTAGCGCAGGCCGCCCATGGATTCGCCGACCGCGCCAAACCCGGGTTGATCCTTCATCGGGCCGGTCTGGCCGAAGCCCGAGAGCCGCACCATGACCAGCTTTGGATTCAATGCATGCAGGACGTCCCAGCCCAGGCCAAGCTTTTCCAGTACGCCGGGGCGGAAGTTCTCGATCAGGATGTCCGCTTCACTGAGCAGTTTCTTCAGGACCGCCAGGCCGTCCGGATGCTTGAGGTTGAGCGTCAGCGATTTTTTATTGCGAGCCTGGACGAACCACCACAGCGAGGTGCCCTCGTACAACTTGCGCCATTTGCGCAATGGATCGCCGCCGTCCGGCGATTCGACCTTGACCACATCGGCACCGAATTCAGCGCAAATGCGCGAGGCGAACGGGCCGGCGATCAAGGTACCCAATTCGATGACTTTCAGACCTGAGAGCGGTTTGGCAGAGGACGGCATGCGGGCTCCTGTTGGACAAAGGTTGAGCGAGTACAGAGTTTTAACATAGCCGACTGTCAGGCGCCCAAGGGAGATCGCCTTCTATTCGTTGATTGGTGGCTGCATCGGTTAGACTTGCCGCCTTTCCACGTATCAAGAAGCCCGTTCATGGCCCAGCCGTCCACGACCTACAAGTTTGAACTGAACCTCACCGACCTCGATCGCAGCGTCTACGAGTCCGTCAAGCAGACCATCGCCCGCCACCCTTCGGAAACCGAAGAGCGCATGACCGTGCGCCTGTTGGCCTACGCCCTCTGGTACAACGAGCAACTGTCGTTCGGCCGTGGCCTGTCGGACGTGGATGAACCGGCGTTGTGGGAGAAGAGCCTGGATGACCGCGTCCTGCACTGGATCGAAGTCGGTCAACCCGACGCCGATCGCCTGACCTGGTGCTCGCGCCGCACCGAGCGCACCAGCCTGCTGGCCTATGGCAGCCTGCGCGTCTGGGAAGGCAAGGTGATCCCGGCGATCAAGAACCTGAAAAACGTCAACATCGCGGCGGTCCCTCAGGAAGTCCTGGAAACCCTGGCCAAAGACATGCCCCGGGTGATCAAGTGGGACGTGATGATCAGCGAAGGGACGATTTTCGTCACCGACGACCGCGGCCAGCATGAAGTCCAGTTGCAGTGGCTGTTGGGCGAACGCGGCTGATCAGTCGCTGCCTCACCGGTTTTATCCTACGTATTGAAGAGAAGCCCCTGTCACCCCATGCGCATCGAACCTCGCCAGCTGCCCGACACCCTGCCATTTCTCGGTGATATTCCACCGCTGCTGACCCGGCTGTACGCAGCGCGGGGCGTGCAATCCGAAGCCGAACTGGACAAAAGCCTGGCACGGCTGATTCCGTTCCAGCAGCTCAAGGGCATCGAGGCAGCGGTGGATCTGCTGGTGACCGCACTCCAGCAGCGCCAGAGGATCCTGATCGTTGGCGACTTCGATGCCGACGGTGCCACCGCCAGTACCGTGGGCACCTTGGGCTTGCGTCTGTTGGGTGCGGCGCATGTCGACTATCTGGTGCCCAACCGATTCGACTACGGCTACGGCCTGACCCCGGAAATCGTTGCGGTGGCCCTGGAGCGTCAGCCGCAGTTGCTGATTACCGTGGACAATGGCATTTCCAGTGTCGAAGGCGTGGCCGCGGCGAAAAAGGCCGGGCTCAACGTGTTGGTCACCGACCACCATTTGCCGGGCGATGAACTGCCGCTGGCCGATGCCATCGTCAATCCGAACCAGCCCGGTTGCACGTTCCCGAGCAAGGCGCTGGCCGGCGTCGGGGTGATTTTCTATGTGCTGATGGCCTTGCGCGCGCGTTTGCGCGAACTCGGCTGGTACGCCAGCAAGCCGCAGCCGAACATCGGCGAATTGCTCGATCTGGTGGCGCTGGGCAGCGTGGCCGACGTGGTGCCGCTGGATGCCAATAACCGCATCCTGGTGCATCAAGGCCTGGAACGCATACGCGCCGGACGTGCCCGGCCGGGGATCAAGGCGATTCTCGAAGTGGCCAAGCGTGATCATGCGCGCATCACCTCCACCGACCTGGGGTTTATCGTCGGTCCGCGCCTCAATGCCGCCGGGCGACTGGATGACATGAGCCTGGGCATCGAATGCCTGCTGACCGAAGACGTGGCGCTGGCGCGGGAAATGGCGACGCAACTGGACGGAATGAACCAGGACCGTAAATCCATCGAGCAGGGCATGCAGCGTGAAGCGTTGGCCCAGCTCAAGGATTTGCCGGTGGAATCGATGCCATTCGGTTTGTGCCTGTTCGATCCCGAATGGCATCAGGGCGTCATCGGCATCCTGGCCTCGCGCATGAAAGAACGTTATTTCCGTCCGACCATCGCCTTCGCCGATGCCGGCGACGGGTTGCTCAAGGGCTCGGGGCGTTCGGTACAGGGCTTTCATATTCGCGATGCCCTGAGCGTGGTGGCGGCGCAGCATCCGAACCTGATCACCAAGTACGGTGGTCATGCCATGGCCGCTGGCCTGACGCTGCCAGAAGCAAATTTTCCGTTGTTCGCCGAAGCTTTCGACGCCGAAGTGCGTCGGCAACTGCGCGACGAAGACCTGACCGGGCGCTTGCTGTCGGACGGGGTTCTGGCGGTCGAAGAATTCCACCTCGAACTGGCCCGTGCATTACGCCACGCCGGGCCTTGGGGCCAGCACTTCCCGGAGCCACTGTTTCATGGCGTGTTTCAGTTGGTCGAGCAGCGTGTCGTCGGTGAACGCCACCTCAAGGTGGTGCTCAGGAGCGAGTGCGGCTCGGTCAAGCTCGATGGCATTGCCTTCGGGATCGACCGTGAGGTCTGGCCAAACCCGACCATCAAGTGGGTGGAGCTGGCTTACAAACTCGACGTCAACGAGTTTCGCGGCAATGAGACCGTGCAACTGATGATCGCCCACATTGAACCGCGTTGAACCCCTGGCACTGTAGGAGCGAGCATGCTCGCGATGGTCGCCAACGATGACGCTGGCTACCTGACACCCCGCGGTGACTGGGACCCCATCGCGAGCATGCTCGCTCCTACAGGGAGGGGCGACATCCCCCGATGTCGACTAGGCTCTAAAGCACTGCTTGATTATCCTTGTGACGTCTTGTCAATTTTTTGCCCGCGGGGGCGGGTGCTGCATCCCTTTCATGTCACTCGTCGACTATTCAAACAGAACCCTGGAGCCTGCCCACTGATTTGAGAGGTGCCCCATGAGTCTGCTGCTTGAACCCTACACTCTTCGTCAATTGACCCTGCTCAACCGCATTGCGGTATCGCCAATGTGCCAGTATTCGAGCGTCGATGGCCTGGCCAATGACTGGCACCTGGTCCACCTCGGTAGTCGCGCCGTCGGCGGCGCCGGACTGGTCTTTACGGAAGCCACGGCAGTCACGGCCGACGGGCGAATCACCGCCCAGGACCTTGGCCTGTGGAACGATGAACAAATCGAACCCTTGCAACGCATCACCCGTTTCATTGCCGCTCAAGGCGCCGTTGCTGGCATCCAGCTGGCCCACGCAGGGCGTAAGGCCAGTACCTATCGACCCTGGCTCGGCAAGCATGGCAGCGTAAAGATTGACGAGGGCGGCTGGTTGCCGGTTGGCCCGTCGCCAATCGCCTTTGATCCGCAACACACACAACCCAAGCAGCTGGACGAAGGCGAGATCGCTGACGTCATCCAGGCCTTTGTCGACTCGGCGAAGCGCGCGTTGACCGCCGGTTTCAAGGTGGTCGAAGTGCATGCGGCTCATGGCTATCTGCTGCACCAGTTTCTTTCGCCCCTGAGTAATCAGCGGCGTGACCAGTACGGCGGTTCATTCGAAAACCGCATTCGCCTGGTCTTGCAGGTCACCGAAGCGGTGCGCAAGGTCTGGCCCGAAGAATTACCGCTGTTCGTGCGGGTGTCCGCCACCGACTGGGTGGAGGATGGCTGGAACCCGGATGAAACCGTCGAGCTGGCGCGACGCCTTAAGGACTTGGGTGTGGACCTCATCGACGTGTCGTCAGGCGGTACGGCCGTCAACGCGGAAATCCCCACGGGTCCGGGTTATCAGACCCGCTTCGCCGAACGTGTGCGCAAGGAGTCAGGCATCGCTACCGGTACGGTAGGAATGATCACTGAGCCTGCACAGGCCGAACATATCCTGCGCACCTGCCAGGCCGACATCATCTTCCTCGCTCGTGAGCTGTTGCGTGATCCTTATTGGGCATTGCATGCCGACGATGACCTGGGTGGGCGCAAAGCCATTTGGCCGGCGCAATATCACCGCGCGACCCATCGTGACCAACCCATTCATGAGTCGGATTTGCGGGATTGAGTGAGGTTTTTCAAGATCAAAAGATCGCAGCCTTCGGCAGCTCCTACAGAGGAATACGATCCCCTGTAGGAGCTGCCGAAGGCTGCGATCTTTTGCTTTTTTTTTCCGTCAGCTGTACTTGCGCTTGTCCGGTGCTGGCGGGAAGTACTGGTACAACCAGGTTTCACTCAGCGTCCGGTCATTGGTGCGAATGAACAGGCGCAGCTCCACCGGCTCGACACTGTCGTTGGTCGGATACCAGTCAAAGGTGATGCGGTAGCCCTTGATGTCATCGAGCACCAGCACGTTGAAGTCCTTCACCTCGCCGTTGGAACAGGTGACCACCGGTTCGATGCCCGTGCCTGGCGGCAGGCGATCCAGGCCGCCACCGTTGAAATCCACGGCGAAGCGTCGGGCCCAGACCTTCGGGTAGTGTTCGCCCGGCGCCCAGCCTTCAGTGAAACCGCCCATGCCTGAACGGGTTGCGTTGACCCGTGCCAAGGGCGTGCCGACAGGCGGCAGGGCGCTCCAGTAGAGTTTGTAGCCGTAGTTCAGTGAATCGCCGGCGGCGACCGGTTTTTTTGGGGTCCAGAAGGCAACGATGTTATCGAGTGTCTCGCCGGTGGTAGGAATTTCCAGCAGATCGATAGAGCCTTCGCCCCACGCGGTCGTCGGTTCTACCCACAGGCTCGGGCGTCTGCTGTACCAATCGACGGTGTCCTGATAGCTGGCGAATTCATGATCGGTCTGCACCAGGCCGAAACCTTTCGGGTCCTTGTCGGTGAAGGCGTTGAATTGCAGGGTGGCCGGATTGTTCAGCGGGCGGCAGATCCACTCGCCATTGCCGCGCCACATCGCCAGGCGATCGGAGTCGTGGATTTGCGGGTGAATGGTGTCGCACATACGGCGCTCGTGGGTACCGCAGCTGAACATGCTGGTCATCGGCGCGATGCCCAGTTGTTCGATGGCGGTGCGCGCGTTGACATGGGCGTCGACCTCCATCACCACGCGTTCGGCCTGGCAATCGATGTCAAAACGGTAGGCGCCGGTCGCGCTCGGAGAATCGAGCAAGGCGTAGACCACGAAGCGCGTGCTGTCCTTGTCTGGCGTCTCGAACCAGAACTTGGTGAAGTCGGGGAATTCTTCGCGCTTCTTCGCATAGGTGTCGATTGCCAGCCCGCGGGCCGACAAGCCGTACTGGCCAGTGGCGTCTACCGCTCGGAAATAGCTGGCGCCGAGGAAAGACACCACGTCGTGTTTGTCCAGTTCCGGCGCCTTGAACAGCTTGAACCCGGAAAAGCCCAGGTCGCCCTTGAGCTGCTGGGTGTCGACGGACGTATTCTCATAATTGAACAACGAAGGGCGGAAATGCACTTCGCGGGCCATGTGGGTCTTGGGATCGACGCTGTACATGCGCACCGGCTGGCGGAAACCCATGCCGACATGGAAAAACTGCACATCCAGCTGGCCATTCAAGTCATTCCACAACGAATGCTTGCCGTCATAGCGAATGGCATTGAAATTCTGCGGGGTCATGGTCGCCAGGGTGGGCGGCAGCACCTGCTTGGTATCCTGGTAGCGGTTGCTGGCCAGTTGCTTGGCCTGGACCTTCAGCGCTTCGAAGTCGAACGCCTGGGCTTCGCCGTCCGCTGTGCCATTGCTTGCCCAGGCACCGGCAGCGAGCAGGCCGGTGGCCGACAAACCGGAGTAGGCGGCGATGGCCATGGAGGCTTTTAGCAAATTCCTGCGATGCATAAGTACAACCTGTCGTGAACGATCCCGCGCCGTTCCTGGCACTGCTGGATCAAAAATTTCGGTTCGGACATGCCTTCGGCCAAACGCAACTGCCTTAAAACAGATAAGGGATAGCTTAAACCGTTCGGTTGCGCAGCAAAAATGATTGATGGCGTGACGATGGCGCGGCAATGAAACAAGAGATGTCGGTTAACGTTTCCGACAGGGGTTTCTGATTTATAGGGCATTTACGCTTTTTTCGACTAATTACTCTAAAAAGCCCTTTTCAGCGCCCAGATAATTTCTATTCTATGGGCATGACCGGTTTCTGCCCTTCGGGCCGGTGGGCTTCAGTGGACACAGGGTGCTACTGAAAAGGGTAGGGCGATGCAATATCTGAAGTTTTCTTTGACGTAGAGAAGGACATCGTCCATGTCGAAAGTACAAGGCATCACCGAAATCCTGGGAATCTTTGCGTGCCTATCTACTGGCCGGCGGAGACGTCGGCTCAATAACGAGGAGATGAAGTTGGTGGAGCGCTATCGCGAGTTGTCGGAGAGTGATCGCATTGCGATGCGTTATCTGGTGGATGCGATGCGCAGTGTTTCGCGGTTTTGAAGAAATGGAACATCCAGTCGCGGCAATCCTGTCGCGGCTGGACGTTCTCCCTTTACCAATCCTGAGAACGTTCAGAACGCTGATGCAGCACCCTCAACACCTGTACCTGGCCATTGGCAAATCGATACGGCGCAATGAAGGGATAACGACCAAGTACCAATTCTCGTACATCAGGCATGATAGAAGGCCTGCCTGAGCCGGGGAACTGTTCCAACTGCCGGAAACATTGCAGCATGGTGGAAATGATCTCGATGGCAGTACCCGCGCCTACGACCTCTCGGTAATGTTCATGGATGGCGTCCAGGTCGCTTTCGGCTTTCTCAGTCAGTACTACGCTCGGCACGTTTTTCCCACTTAGCCTTCACGGCGTCCAGGTCGGTCAGTTTTCCAGCATCGGCATCGGATATGCCGTCGCTTATGGCTTGCAGATGCCATGACTCGGCTTCTACATATCGAACCAATGCACGCTTGAGGTGGTACTGACGGTCGCGGTCGGTGGCAGCCGCTAGCTGATCCAGTTGTTGGGCCAGGAGTTCTTCGACACGAAACGACAAAACGGGCGAGGCCATGGTGGCTCTCCTAAAGATGTATACGCTGTAAACGACGTAAACACCCTAGGCCTTGCAGCGATTATCGTCAACCAGTACCACTTGCGTGGTAGGGAAACTCTAGCTGGGGATACATCCACGGGATGCCAGGAACTGTTTCGAAATGCTTGACCGCTAAAAGCGTTTGGTTGCCCCGGTGTCTTTTGGCACCGGGGCAATTTCCATTAGCGACTAACCTTCCACGCATCCCCCGCAGGCGCTGTGCCGTGGTCATACGGCTTGGCGATCCACATGTAGAGCAACCCCAGGCCAATGACGATGGTGGTGCTCAAGACCATGGCGTAGTTGATGTACCACGCCGCATCCGGCGTCCGTGGCCAGGCCATGTTGACGATTGCGCCGACGCCATAGACCAGCGCGCAGATGTTCACCGGCCAGCCCCAGGCGCCGAGGGTGAATTGGCCGCTGGGCTTCCAGCCTTTGAGGCGGGCATACAGCGCCGCAAGCACGATCATCTGGAAGGCCAGGTAGATGCCGATGGCGGCGAAGCTGACGATGGTGGCGACTGCATCCTGCAGGAAGAAGCCGAGGATGATGATCAGCGCTGGCAGGACGCCGGACACGAACAGCGCCGCAACCGGAACCTGGGTGGTCGGAGATATCTTCTTCAGCAGTCGGCTGCCGATGACCATTTCATCTCGGGCGTAGGAGTACAACAGGCGGCTCGCCGCCGCTTGCAGGCTGATGACACAGGAGATGAAGGAAATCATCACCACGCCCATCACCATCTTCGAGCCCACGGGGCCGAAAGCGTTGTTGAGGATGGTGCCGACCGGGTCCTTGTCGGTGCCGTCGATCACCGCTTGCATGTCTGGCACGGCGAGGATCAGTGCCAGGCAGGCGAACATTGCCGCAATGCCGCCGATGTAGATGGTCATGCGCATGGCCACCGGGATCTTCTTGCTCGGGTTCGGGGTTTCTTCGGCCACGTCGCCGCAGGCCTCGAAGCCGTAGTAGAGGAACATACCCGCCAGCGAGGCGGTGAGGAAGGCCGGCAGGTATGAACCATCGACGCTGATGTCGAAGGTGTTGAACAGCACGCCAATTGATTGATGGCGCTCGAAGACCAGCAGGTAAACGCCGACGATCACTGCACCCACCAGTTCACAGAGGAAGCCGAACATGGCAATGCGCGCCAGTACCTTGGTGCCGCTGAGGTTGATCAGGGTGGCAAACAGCGTCAGCACCAGGGCAATGACGATATTGGTGTTGTTGCTCGGTTCAAAACCGAGCATGGCAGCCAGGTACGGGCCGGCGCCGACGGCTACGGCGGCAATCGTGACGCACAGGGCGATGGAGTAGATCCAGCCGACCATCCACGCCCAGCGCTTGCCCACCAGGCGACGCGCCCACGGGTACACGCCACCGGAAATCGGGAACTGCGACACCACTTCACCAAAGATCAGGCACACCAGCAACTGGCCGCAACCGACCAGCAGATAGGCCCAGAACATCGGCGGCCCGCCAGCGGCGAGGCACAGGCCGAAGAGGGTATAAACCCCTACGACCGGCGAGAGATAAGTGAAGCCCAGGGCGAAGTTTTCCCACAAGCTCATGCTGCGATTGAAGTTGGAGGTGTAACCCAGTTTTCGCAGTTGCTCGGCGTCGCTGTCGACGACGGCGGTAGAGAGATCGGGTGATGCAGTCATGTGTGTTTCTCCGGAAAATCGGCAGATTTCGGATGTCCGAAGCCGTGGCAGGGCCGTGGAGGCGCTGCCCGGATCGGTGGTTATTGTTGTGTTTGAAACCAGTGGTGCGTAATGCCGGTTTCGACCTTGAAACCGTGGTGAAATCATCGCTGTACTGTAGGAGCGAGCATGCTCGCGAGAAACCGGAGGGCACCGCGGGGCGTCAGGTTCCCCGCGTTATCGTTGACCTCCATCGTCGGAAACCCGCCCGGAGCATGCTCGCTCCTACAAGGGGTTAGTGTTTGAACATCACATGCCGCACGACGGTGTAGTCCTCCAGCCCATACATCGACATGTCCTTGCCATACCCCGACAACTTCTGCCCGCCATGGGGCATTTCGCTGACCAGCATGAAGTGCGTGTTGACCCAGGTGCAGCCGTACTGCAAGCGCGCCGACAGGCGATGGGCGCGGCCGACGTCGGCGGTCCACACCGAGGACGCCAGGCCGTAGTCGGAATCGTTGGCCCAGCCCAGCACCTGTGCCTCGTCACTGAATTTGGTCACCGACACCACCGGCCCGAACACTTCGCGGCGCACGATCTCGTCGTCCTGCTGCGCATCGGCCAGCACCGTCGGTTCGAAGAAGAAACCGTTGCCTTCCACGGCCTTGCCGCCGGTGACCAGGCGGATGTGCGGCTGTGCCACGGCACGCTCGACGAAGCCGGCGACGCGGTCGCGGTGTTGCGCGGTGATCAGCGGGCCGAGTTCGGTCGATGGATCGTCCTGCAAGCCGTACTTGATGCTGCTCACGGCGGCGCCGAGCTTCTCGACGAATTTCTCGTAGATGCCTGCCTGGGCATAGATGCGGCAGGCGGCGGTGCAGTCTTGACCGGCGTTGTAGAAACCGAAGGTGCGAATGCCGTCGACCGCGGCGTCGATGTCGGCGTCGTCGAAGATGATCACCGGGGCCTTGCCGCCCAGTTCCATGTGCATGCGCTTGACGCTGTCGGCGGTGCTGGAAATGATGTTCGCGCCAGTGGCGATCGAACCTGTCAGCGACACCATGCGCACTTTCGGATGGGTGACCAGCGGGCTGCCGACAGTAGGACCACGGCCGAACACCAGGTTGAGCACGCCAGCCGGGAAGATTTCCGCTGCCAGTTGCGCCAGGCGCAACGCGGTCAACGGCGTCTGTTCCGAGGGCTTGAGCACCACGGTGTTGCCGGCGGCCAGGGCCGGGGCGATTTTCCAGGCGACCATCATCAGCGGGTAGTTCCACGGCGCGATGGAGGCGATCACCCCGACCGGGTCGCGGCGGATCATCGAGGTGTGGCCGGGCAGGTATTCGCCGCCGGCCGAGCCGCTCATGCAACGGCTGGCGCCGGCGAAGAAACGGAACACGTCGGCAATCGCCGGGATCTCGTCGTTAAGCGCGGCGCTATAGGGCTTGCCGCAGTTGTCCGATTCGAGCTTGGCCAGCTCTTCGCCGTGGGCCTCGATGGCGTCGGCGAGTTTGAGCAGCAGCAGCGAACGCTCCTTGGGCGGAGTCTGCGACCAGCTGTCGAACGCGGCATCGGCGGCGCGCACGGCGGCATCGACCTGGGCTTCGCTGGCCTCGTTGATTTCCACCAGCACGCGCCCTAGCGCCGGGTTGAACACCGGTTGGGCGGGGCCTTCGCCATTGACCAGTTGGCCGTTGATCAAAAGTTGGGTTTGCATGACATCGTCCTCTTCAAAGCTAATTATTTTTATCTGCAGAAACCGGCCCCTGTAGGAGCTGCCGCAGGCTGCGATCCTTTGATCTTGATCTTCAAAAGCAAGATCAAAGGATCGCAGCCTGCGGCAGCTCCTACAGGTTTGTAATCAGTTACTTCCCGCCGCTACCGGCCACGCTCTCACCACCCCGGGTCAGGTAATAGGCACCGAGGATCGGCAGCATCGTCACCATCATCACCAGCATCGCCACGACGTTGGTCACCGGCACGTCCCGTGGGCGGCTGAGCTGGTTGAGCAGCCATAGCGGCAGGGTGCGTTCATGGCCGGCGGTGAAGGTGGTGACGATGATCTCGTCGAATGACAGCGCGAACGCCAACATGCCGCCGGCCAGCAGCGCCGAGCCGAGGTTCGGCAGGATGATGTAGCGGAAGGTCTGCCAGCCATCGGCGCCGAGGTCCATCGAGGCTTCGATCAGGCTGTGGGAGGTACGGCGCAAGCGGGCGATGACGTTGTTGTAGACGATCACCACGCAGAAGGTCGCGTGGCCGACGATGATGGTGAACATCCCCGGCTCGATGCCCAGTGTCTTGAACGTCGCCAGCAATGCGATACCGGTGATGATCCCCGGCAGGGCAATCGGCAGGATCAGCATCAACGAGATACCTTGCTTGCCGAAAAAGTCCCGTCGGTACAGCGCCGCCGACGCCAGCGTGCCAAGCACCATGGCAATCAACGTGGCAATGGCCGCGATCTGCAGCGACAACTTGATCGCTTCCAGTACGTCGGGCCGTGAGAACGCCACGCCGATCCACTTCAGGGTGAAACCCTTGGGCGGGAAACTGAACGCCGCGTCTTCGGTGTTGAAGGCATACAGGAAGATGATCAGGATCGGGAAGTGCAGGAACACCAGCCCGCCCCAGGCGGCGATACGCAAGCCCAGGGATGCTTTGTCAGAGTGCATCGAAGGCCCCCAGTCGTTTGACGATGGACAGGTAGATGGCGATCAGCACGATCGGCACCAGGGTGAAGGCTGCAGCCATTGGCATGTTGCCGATCGCACCTTGTTGGGCATACACCATGCTGCCGACGAAGTAGCCGGGCGGGCCGACCAGTTGTGGCACGATGAAATCGCCCAGGGTCAGGGAGAACGTGAAGATGGAGCCTGCCGCAATACCCGGCACCGACAGCGGCAGGATCACCTGCATGAAGGTCTGGCGCGGCTTGGCGCCGAGGTCGGCGGACGCTTGCAGCAGTGACGGTGGCAGGCGTTCCAGCGAGGCCTGGATCGGCAGGATCATGAAGGGCAGCCAGATGTAGACGAACACCATGAAGCGCCCCAGGTGCGAGGTCGACAAGGTACTGCCGCCGACCCCCGGGATGCCCAGCACAAACTGCAATAACGATTCAAGCCCCAGGTTCTGCACGAACCACTGTGCTACGCCGCCTTTGGCCAGCAGCAGCGTCCAGGCGTAGGCCTTGACGATGTAGCTGGCCCACATCGGCATCATTACGGCGATGTAGAAAAATGCCTTGGTTTTACCCGAGGTGTAGCGCGCCATGTAGTAGGCAATCGGGAAGGCGACGATGGCGCTGGCGATGGACACGACAATCGCCATGCTCAGGGTGCGCAGGATGATGTCGAAGTTCGATGGCTGGAACAGCGCGGCGAAGTTCGCCAGGGTCAGGTCAGGGGTGACCGCCATGGTGAAGTCGTCGAAGGTGTAGAAACCTTGCCACAGCAACGTCAGCAACGAACCCAGGTAAATGGCGCCGAACCACAGCAACGGCGGCACCAGCAGCATCGACAGGTACAGGTTCGGCCGGCGGTACAGCAGGTTGGAAAACCTGCGCAACGCCGAGCCGCCCGACGAGGAATGAGGAACAGCCAGGGTGCTCATGTCACACCCCGCCTGTCAGGGTGTCGTGCAGCGGGATCATCGCTTCACGGGCCCAGCGTGCCCTCAGGCGTTGCCCGGTCTGGTGCTGGGCGCTGGTGTCGAGCCATTGATTGTTGGCCTGGCTGATGTTCAAGGTCTGGCCGTTTTCCAGCTTCAATTCGTAGCGGGTGGCGCTGCCCTGGTATTGGATATCGTGCAGCAGGCCGCTGACTTCGATCTCATGGCTGGCCAACGGGCCTTCGGCGAAGCGCACGTGTTCCGGGCGAATCGAGAACGGCTGGGGATTGCCGCTCAACTGCTTCGCCAGGTCACCGCGAATCACGTTGGAAGTGCCGACGAATTCGGCGACGAAGGTGGTCGAAGGTTTCATGTACAGGTTGCGCGGCGAATCGACCTGTTCAATGCGACCCTTGTTGAACACGGCGACGCGGTCGGACATGGACAGCGCTTCGGTCTGGTCGTGGGTGACGAAAATGAAGGTGATGCCCAGCTGGCGTTGCAGCTTCTTCAATTCGCCTTGCATCTGCTCGCGCAACTTCAGGTCCAGCGCGCCGAGCGGTTCGTCGAGCAGCAACACCCGTGGGCGATTCACCAGGGCACGGGCCAGGGCCACACGCTGGCGCTGGCCACCGGAAAGTTGCACCGGCTTGCGCTCGCCGTAGCCGCCAAGGGCGACCATGTCGAGGGCTTCCTCGGCGCGTTTGAGGCGTTCGGCCTTGGCGACGCCTTTGACTTTCAAGCCGTAGGCGACGTTGTCGCGAACGTTCATGTGGGGGAACAGCGCGTAATCCTGGAACACGGTGTTCACATCACGCTGGTAAGGCGGAAGGCCGGCGGCTTCCTCGCCATGAATACGAATGGAACCCGCGCTCGGTTGTTCAAAACCGGCGATCAGGCGCAGGCAGGTGGTTTTGCCTGAGCCGGAAGGCCCCAGCATGGAGAAAAACTCGCCGTCCTGGATGTCGATGGAAACCCGGTCAACGGCTTTCACTTCGCCGAACTGACGGGAAACGTTGGTGAACTGGACTGCAAGCGTCATGGTGCGGTGCTCCAAAAAGGCGCGCTTTCTAAAAAATCTGAATCGGTTGTGGCATCGAAAAGATCGCAGCCTTCGGCAGCTCCTACAGGATTTGCAGAAGGCACCGAATCTGCGGTGCCTGCGGTCGCGGTAGGAGCTGCCGCAGGCTGCGATCTTTTGATCTTAAGAGGGCTTACCTGCCGCCCATGATCGCGATGTAGTCCTGGGTCCAGCGGCTGTACGGCACGAATTTGCCGCCCTCGGCCTGCGGGGTTTTCCAGAAGGCGATCTTGTCGAAGTTGTCGAAGCCGTTGGTCTTGCAGCCTTCGGCGCCAAGCAGTTCGCTCTCTTTGCACGCTGCCGGTACCGCCGGCAACGAACCGAACCAAGCCGCCACGTCACCCTGGACTTTCGGTTGCAGCGACCAGTCCATCCACTTATAGGCACAGTTCGGGTGCTTGGCATCGGTGTGCATCATGGTGGTGTCGGCCCACCCGGTGGCGCCTTCTTTGGGGATGGTCGAGGCGATCGGCTGTTTCTCATTGATCAGGCCGTTGACCTGATACGGCCAGGCCCCGGACGCCACCACACCTTCATTCTTGAAGTCACTCATCTGTACGGTGGTGTCGTGCCAGTAGCGGTGGATCAACGGCTGCTGGGCGCGCAATAGATCGAGCACGGCCTTGTATTGCGCTTCGGTCAGTTCGTAGGGGTTCTGGATGCCCAGTTCCGGCTTGGCGGATTTCAGGTACAGCGCTGCGTCGGCGATGTAGATCGGACCGTCATAGGCCTGCACGCGGCCCTTGTTCGGCTTGCCGTCCGGCAGGTTCTGCGCGTTGAACAACACGCCCCAGCTGTCGGGCGCGGTCTTGAAGACGTTGGTGTTGTACATCAACACGTTCGGCCCCCACTGGTACGGGGTGCCGTAGGTCTGCTTGTTGACCACGTACCACGGCGCATCCTTCAGGCGCGGATCGAGGTTCTTCCAGTTCGGGATCAACGCCGTGTTGATCGGCTGCACGCGCTTGCCGACGATCAGGCGCAGCGAGGCATCGCCCGACGCGGTCACCAGGTCATAACCACCCTTGGCCATCAGGCTGACCATCTCATCGGAGGTCGCAGCGGTTTTCACGTTGACCTTGCAGCCGGTTTCTTTCTCGAAACCGGTCACCCAGTCGTAGGCCTTGTCGCTTTCGCCACGTTCGATGTAGCCAGGCCACGCGACGATATCCAGCTGGCCTTCGCCGGCACCGACGGCCTTCAATGGCTCGGCGGCCTGGACAAACACGCCACTGGCCAGCAGTAAGGGGGTGATGGCACTGAGCAGTGCGGTCTTGTGCACGAACATGGGGTTTCCCTCTTCTTCAAATTATGGTCGGGGCAGTGGTGAACGTGGTGAAGCATGCCGTTAACGGCTTGTTATTAGCGTAGTCAGAGATGCTGCCCGTGGCGTGCCATGATGTGCCGCACCACGCTGTAGTCCTGGAGTGAATCGCTGGACAGGTCCTTGCCATAACCCGAACGCTTGAGCCCGCCGTGGGGCATCTCGCTGACCAGCATGAAATGGCTGTTGATCCAGGTGCAGCCATACTGCAACCGCGCGGCAACCTGCATCGCCTTATCCAGGTTCTGCGTCCAGACCGACGAGGCCAGGCCGTATTCCGAGTCGTTGGCCCAATCCACCGCCTGTTCCAGCTGATCGAATCGGGTCACGGTGACCACCGGCCCGAACACTTCGCGCTGGACGATTTCATCGCCTTGCTTGCAACCGGCGAGCAACGTCGGTTGGTAATAGAAGCCGGCGCCGGAATGCACCGCCGCGCCGGTCACCCGTTCGATATGCGGCTGGCCGAGGGCGCGTTCGACGAAACTGGCCACGCGGTCGCGCTGGCGGGTGCTGATCAACGGGCCGATTTCGTTGTCGGCATCGCGTTTACCGGCGAAACGCAGGCTGCTGACCGCCGCGCCGAGTTCGGCCACCAGGCGATCGTGAATGCCGGCCTGGGCGTACACCCGGCAAGCGGCGGTGCAATCCTGCCCGGCGTTGTAGTAGCCGTAGGTGCGCACGCCTTCGACCACCGCCTGGATGTCGGCATCGTTGCAGACAATCACGGGGGCTTTACCGCCCAGTTCGAGGTGTGTGCGCTTGAGGGTCTTTGCCGCGGCCTGGAGGATTTTCTGCCCGGTGACGATGTCGCCGGTCAGCGACACCATGCGCACCTTGGGGTGGCTGACCAGATGACTGCCGACGCCTTCGCCGCCACCGCAAACAATGTTGATCACGCCAGGCGGCAGGATCTCGGCCAGCGCCGGGGCCAAGGCCAGGATCGACAGGGGCGTGTGCTCCGAGGGCTTGAACACCAGGGTATTGCCGGCGGCCAGGGCCGGGGCGATTTTCCACGCCGCCATCATGATCGGGTAATTCCACGGCGCAATCGAAGCAACCACGCCAATCGGATCGCGCCGCACCATGCTGGTGTAGCCCGGCAGGTACTCGCCGCTGAGCTGGCCGGTCTGGCAGCGCACGGCGCCAGCGAAAAAACGGAACACATCGACCGTGGCGCTCAGGTCGTCCTGACGCGCCAGATGCAACGGCTTGCCACAATTGAGGGATTCGAGGCGGGCGAGCAGGTCGGCGTTTTTTTCGATGGCGTTGGCGATATCGAGCAACAGGTTCGAGCGTTGCTGCGGCGTGGTCCGCGACCAGCCGGCGAAGGCGCGGTGCGCGGCGAGAATAGCGGCTTCGACTTGTTCGGTGCTGGCTTCGGCGATGTGCGTCAACACTTCGCCGGTGGCCGGGTTGAGGATCGCCTCGACACGGCCTTGCCCTGCGACTAATTCACCTTCGATCAACAATGCGGTGAACAACGGGGTCTGTGCGCCAGCCATTCTTCGGGTTCTCTTTTCTTGTGTGGCCATGCTGCTCCCTGTGACTGGGGCTGGCCGTCTTATATACATATGACAAGACTAGTGCGCAGACCCGAGGTCGACAAATTCTAAATACTGAAGGTGGCGTTCGATTAAATAGATGGCTTGCGCCCGCCGTGGGGTTGCTCGCGAGCGACGGTCAGGAACGGGTCCACCAAGGCCGGGCGCGCAGTGCCGCGGCGCCAGGCCAGGCCGACATCGAGGGTCTGGCTCAGGTCGGCAATCGGCCGCGCTTCAATGATGTCGCCCTCCAGCGACCACGGGCGATAAGTCATGTCGGGCTGGATCGAAACACCCAGCCCGGCCGCCACCAGGCTACGCACCGCTTCGGTCGAGGCCGTGCGCAGGGTGATGCGTGGTTGCAGGGAAGCGGCTGTCCACATGCGCTGGGCGTTGCGATCCATTTCATCGACGTTCAATTGAATCAGCGGCTCGCGGGCCACGTCGGCGAGGTTGATGCTGTCGTGTTCCAGCAGCGGATGCTGGGCCGGCAACCACAGTCGATGGGGTGAATGGGTCAGCACTTCGGTCTGCAAGGCGTGACGGTCTTCAAGGTTGGAAAGGATCAGCACTCCTACATCGATCTCGCCGCTGACCAGCAAATGTTCGATGTAGGGGCGTTCGTCTTCCATCACGCGGATTTCGACGTTGGGGTAGGCGCGCTGGAAACGCGTGAGCAGGTCCGCCAGGTAGTAACCGGCGACCAGGCTGGTCACGCCGACGATCAATTGCCCGGCCACCTGGTCGGTGCTTTGTTGCAGGCTGCGCTTGGCATTGTCCACGGTGGCCAGGATCAAATGCGCCTGGCGCAGGAACTGATGCCCCTGATGGGTCAGGGTCATGCCCTTGGCGTGGCGATTGAACAGGCCAACGCCGATCTCCTGCTCGAGCTGCTGGATCGCCAGGGTCAGGGTGGATTGTGAAATGAACGCGGTTTGCGCGGCGGCAGAGATCGAACCGGTCTCGGCCACCGCAATGAAGTGCCGGATTTGACGCAGGGTCATCATGAGGCCGTACCAGGTAAGCGGTTTTTATAGATTTTATGCAGTGTATATCTTTTTTTTCGATGGGCTTCTGGGCAGTAATGGGACAAGCACTGGCAGGAGCTCTTTCCCAGCAACATCTGGAAGCAAACTCACCGGGGGCGCCGGGCACTTTCGATTTAGGCTGATGGCCTTAGTGTCCGGTTAAACCCTTTTGTGGAGGCGGAAAATGATCACCCGTGGATTGCTCGACCAACTGCTCAAGTCTGGCCAGGATTTGTTGCAAAAAAATACCGGTGCGGCGCAGAACAAGGGGGCGAGCAGTGGCATCGGCAGCTTGCTCTCCGGTGCGGGCGGCGGGGCCCTCGCCGCCGGGGCCATGGGCCTGCTGCTGGGTAACAAGAAGGCGCGCAAGGTCGGAGGCAAGGTCGCGGTTTATGGCGGCCTCGCCGCATTGGGCGTGCTGGCCTACAAAGCCTACGGCAACTGGCAAGCCCAGCAGGGCACGGCCCCGAAGACCGAACCGCAAACCCTGGATCGCCTGCCAATGGCGCAAGCCGAGCAGCACAGCCAGGCGATTCTCAAGGCCCTGGTGGCCGCGGCCAAGGCAGACGGTCATATTGACGCGCGCGAACGCGAGCTGATCGAAGGTGAGTTCAGCAAGCTCGACAACGATCAGGAGCTGCAACACTGGCTTCACGCGGAACTGAACAAGCCACTGGATCCGGCCGATGTCGCCCGCGCCGCCAGCACCCCGGAAATGGCTGCCGAGATGTACATCGCCAGTGTGATGCTGGTGGATGAGGAGAGCTTCATGGAGAAGTCCTACCTCGATGAGCTGGCGCGGCAACTCAAGCTGGCGCCAGGGTTGAAGGCCGAACTGGAGAAGCAGGTGCGCCAGGCTTCGATGTAAGCCTTCAAAGATCGCAGCCTGCGGCAGCTCCTACAAGGATTCCCGCCTCTCTCTTGAACTCATCCGCCCGTTGACCGTGACAACCGCTTCCCGGTCCAATAGATTAGTCGGCCTGAAAAAGCCTCCGGGCTTTCTCGCCCCTATTCAAGTTCAAAGAAGTAGTGAAATTTCAATGTCCGATTCCAACACCGCTGAATCCGTAGTCACCTTGTCGTCCAAAGCGGAATACGAAAACTCCATCAATCTTTCACAGCATGTGCCCCAGGCCAAGACCATCAGCGAGATGGTCCTGGACGCTTTCCAGTCCACCCGCGAAAGCGAGCAGATCCGCGAGCTACGCGCCGCGATCCGCCAGGCCCATGACAGCTTCGACGACGATAAAGCCTACGAACTGATGGGTGAGCTCAAGCAACTCAAGGACGCCGAGGCCGCCGACATCGCCGCCCTCGAAGACTTGAGCAGCAAATTCCCGATCAGCCGCATCCTGTCCAGTTTCAAGGACGACCCGGCTTTCCAGGAAATCGTCTACGGCCTGGCCCTCAAGGTGCTGAACCAGACGCACCAGGCCATCAGCAGCCCGAGCGGCGGCAAGAGCAAAGCCGCCAAGGCGAAAAAAGAAGTCGAAGTGTTCACCATCAGCAAGGACGGCATGAGCGTCACCTTGCCGCTGCGCACCCCACGCTCGCGCCTGAACGTCGACCGTGAAGCCCTTGAGTTCCTCGGTTTCAGCTTCGTTGGCGAAGGCGACGAGGCAGAGCTGCAAAGCGAAACGTTCCTGGACAACCAGGGCGCCGAACAGGCCGTGAACCGCAAGAACATCATCACCGCCCTGCAACAGCAGACCGCCTTCGACGGCTACAGCATCGCCGCCCAGTAAGCCCCGCCAGCATCCCCAGAGCCCCGCCCCCGTGCGGGGCTTTTTATTGCCCGCGATTCCTGCAAAACCGCGTTTAGTGTTCCAGTATCAAGGCCAGAGAAACACTTCCCTTCACCCACCTGCACCACGGGGCCGCCTGCGGGGAGCGTCAACTCACTTTCCAGCCCAAGACCTCAGTGGTGCGACTGCTGAGGTCATCATGAACACGCCACCCCTGTACCGTCAGTTGGCCAACCACTACCTGGACGCAATCCGCAGCGGCACCCTGAAGACCGGCGAGCGCCTGCCCTCGATTCGCCTGATGATGGAAAAACACGCCGTCAGCCTGTCCACCGCCGTACAAGTCTGTCGGGAGCTCGAAGACCATGGCGTGCTGGAAGCCCGACCGCGCTCCGGCAACTACATTCGCCAGCCCGACACTGCGCCCGGACCCAAGCCGATCGCCCACCCCCCGGCACTGGAGAGTGGGGTCTACGTGGGCATCCATGAAAAGGTTTCCTCGGTCCTGAAGGCCAGCCAGCGCGCCACGGTGAAGGTCAATTTCGCCAGTGCCTATTGCGCGCCGCAGCTCTATCCGCTCAAGACCTTGCAGGACAACATGATCAAGGCGTTGCGCCTGGACCAGCATCTGTTCGATACCACGAGTTCGACCTGCGGCAACAGTGCACTGCGCAACGTCCTTGCCCGCCGGATGCTGACCGTCAAAACCAACCTGACGGCCGAACGCATTGTGATCACTCACGGCGCCACCGAAGCGATCAACCTGGCATTGCGTGCCGTGACCCGTCCCGGCGATACCGTGGCCGTGGAGTCACCGACCTTCTACGGCCTGCTGCAAATTCTCGAAAGCCTGAACCTGCGGGTGCTGGAAGTCCCGGCCTCGACCCATGCCGGGATTCACCTGCCGGCCCTTGAACACCTGCTGCAAGGGCCAGAGCTAATCAAGGCGCTGATCGTCATGCCCAACCTGCACAATCCGCTGGGCAGCATCATGCCCGACACCCACAAGGCACGGCTGGTGAAGCTCTGTGCCGAGCACGATACGGTGCTGATCGAGGACGACACCTACGGTGACCTGGTGGACACCGAGCAACCGCTGTCCACCCTCAAGCACTGGGACCGCACCGACAATGTGATCTATTGCGCTTCGCTGAACAAAACCCTCGCCCCGGGCCTGCGCCTGGGCTGGATCAGCGCTGGCAAATGGCACGATCGCGTGGAAATGCTCAAGCACACGCAAACCCGTGGCTGCGAGAAGCTGTCGCAACTGGCCGTCAGTGCATTCATGGGTACGCCCTCCTACGAACGCTACCTGCGTCGCTTGAGAAAAACCCTGACCCAGCAGCGCGAGCAAATGAGCGGGGCGATCATGCGTTATTTTCCCGAGGGCACCCGAGTGACCCACCCTCAGGGCGGCACCTTGCTATGGGTGGAGTTGCCGGCTCGGCATTCGTCCATGGGGCTGTTTCATGATGCGCTGAGCCTCGGCATCCAGATTTCACCTGGGGATATCTTTTCCAACGCCAAGCGTTTCACGAATTTTGTGCGCATCGGCTGTGGAGCGCCGTATTCACCGAGGATCGATGAGGCACTGCAGACCCTGGGCCGCCTCCTCAAGAGCCAGAGCTGACCAGAACCCTGTAGGAGGGGGGGGGGGGGGGGGGGTTTTTTTTT
>NZ_JBYTEO010000030.1:0-51657 GCF_058791355.1 Pseudomonas sp. EB271-G4-1 | reverse complement strand
TCGTGGGCTCGGAGATGTGGAGAAGAGACAGGCCGCAGGCTGCGATCTTTTGATCTGAAAAAAACAAGATCAAAAATCGCAGCCTGCGGCAGCTCCTACAGGGTCAACGTGGCGGTTGGTGCAGGCAAATGATATGCGGGTCGTCATTCCAATGCGGGAAACGTTCGGCGATCAGCGGGTCGTGGCCAGGGATGACGTGGTCTTCGCTGTCGGCCAGGCGATCGATTTCACTGAACGCTTCGAGTGACTGCGCCAGGTCATCGATGATCGGAAACGGACTGCGCTCGCGAATGTTCACCCACAAGTGCGCCGCGTCCGATGCCAACACGATCCAGCCCCGTTCAGTGTTCACCCGCACCACCTGGCTGCCGGGTGTGTGACCGCCCACCGCGTGCAGTGTCACTCCCGGCAGCACCTCGACAGTACCGTTGTGCAAACGCATCCTTCCTTCGAACAGCGGTGGCAGCGCCGACATCACATCCTCGACCTCATAGGTCTTGTTCACCGTGTGATGGGTCATCTTCGGTCCGGTGCAGAAACGCAGTTCCGCTTCCTGCAAATGCACCGTGGCCTTGGGAAACAGCCCCAGGTTGCCAGCGTGATCCCAGTGCAGGTGCGTGAGGATCAGGTGCTCGACCTGCGCCGGATCGATGTCCAGTTGCCGCAGGGAGTCTTGCGGCAGGCGATACATCTGCCGGTTGCGCCGGTCCGCCGTGGCCGGTTGAAAACAGGTGTCGACCACGATCACCTGGTGCTCGTTGCGAATCACCCAGAAGTAATAGTCCAGCGGCATCGGCGCATTCGGATCGCCGCAGCAGGCGTCGTAGAGGAAGTTCTCCCGGGCAGTGCGCTGCGCGTTGGCGCCGACACGCAGGGCGAACACTTCGTACATGGGAACGGACATGGGCACCTCCAGGTTCAGGCGGCTGCGGTGGCTTTGAGGGTCGGACGAAAATCGAAGTCGATCTGCTCGCTGATGCCCAGGTCCTGCGCCAGCTTATGCAGACCACTGTAGTCGCGCATGATCGTCGCGTTCCTGTTGCTCTCGCGGGTGTCGGCAATGATTGCCTGCGCGTCCTCGACCCCGAGCTGCGTGAGGATCGCCTCCCACATCGAGTAGTCCTGGGCGATAAAAGCACTCAGCGCCACCGACAGGTTGCGGGCGAAAAGTTCCCGTTGGACTGGCTGCATGTTGGCGTACATCACCTTGGCGACTTCGGCCAGCACCTTGCTGTGGGCGTATTCGTCGCGGTTGTGCAGCTCGGCCACGCGGCGGTTTTGCGGCTGGATGGTCGGGTCGTCCGCCAGCAGGTCGAGATAGGCGTTGACGCTGATCTCGGCGACCACCGCGAAGGTGATCGCCGCCAGGTCGCGCTGCCAGGGTTCGCGCAGTTCCTCGCGCAGGGCCTTGAGGCGCAGGTAAGTCACCGACGGCGGCAACTCCAGGTCCTGGTCCAGTGCGCGATCGCGCTTGGTCCGCTCGATGGCCCGCAGGTGCATGAGCGTGTGGTAGTGCTCGTCGATCAGGGTCTGCTGCATCGCTTCGCGAAAATGCCAGTCGTCCTTGCCCAGGTATTGATTGGCGATGACGCTCAGCGCCGGGTTCACCACGAGCTCTTCGGCGGTGACCGTGCGCAGGTTGTAGCCGATCCAACCCCAGGTCACCACCTTGCTCTTGAGCTCATCACTCAAGGCCTGGAATGTCGGATGATGGAAAAACGGCACCATGCACTCCGGGTAATCCGGGCGTGCCGGGTCGAACACTTCGTTGATCTGGGCCTTGTCCGGCGAGCAGACTGCGGCGCGTTTGATCCAGGCCTGATTGAGCCGTACGATCAGTTGATGATCGACCTGGGCGATCTCGATTGCTGTTTGCATGACGCGATACCTGTAAACGCGTACCCCTGGGGGTACGCTGAAAAAGAAGGGCGACGGAAAAATCAGGCCAGCCAGTAGCGGGTCAGGTGGCGCGCCGGGTCAGTGTATCGGCTGCGAGCATGAATCATCCGCCAGTTGTCCCAAATCAGCATGCATCCGTCGGGAATCAGCACCGGGATGTTGTGTTCGACGAAGTACGCTTCGCCGAGCACCGCAAACCTGGCAAGCGGCGAGTCGTTGTCGGCGACCTGTGATTGCTGCAAGGCTTCCTTGGACGGATTCACATCGCCGTAGTGAAACTGGTTGTAGCTGAAGCGGAAAATATCGCCTTCCTCGGTCGGTGTCAGGATGTATTCCCTGACCCGGGTTTGCGCCGGTTCGCCGGGCTTGGCAGTGGCGACGAATTCCACCGGCGTATCGTCGAGCCACTTGCGCAGTTCCGGTTCGGATCGCTCAAGCGATCTCAAGAACGCATAGCCGTCCACCAGCCCGGTGTGACCGCCACCGCAGGTCGCCTGTTTATGGCAATGCAACGCCAGGTAACGCGGTGGCGGGCCGTACACCGGCGCTTCGGTGTGAGGGCCGATGCCGTTCATGCTCTGGGAGTACGGCAAGTCCTCGTAGCCCGGCTTGCGGGTGATGGCGAACGCCACCTGGCCATTGAACTGCGGAATGATCGGGCCGAATTCATGCAGTGTTCCTGCAACATCGTGGGCAAATTCCCCTGGCGTCAGCACGGTCCAGCCACGATTCGACAATTCTTCATGGCGATGGCCCAGCGAAACATAAGGTGTGGACGCAACAATCCCTTGGTCTGACATGGTGAGTTTCCTGGCGGTTTATCAGGCGTTTACGGTTGAGGTGTAAGCGGCAATCAATTCACTGCAGGCGGTGCCCGGTCGGTATCGCTGCTCATCGATGCTCTGTACCGGGGTGATTTCAGCGGCGGTACCGGTGAGAAAACACTCGTCGAAGTCGCCCAGTTCCGTGGGCAATATCGTGCGTTCGATGACCTGGTAATCCAGGGCACGGGCCAGTTCGATGACGGTCTGGCGGGTAATGCCGTCGAGGAAGCAGTCAGGCACCGGCGTGTGCAAGGTCCGGCCTTTGGCGAAGAACACGTTAGCGCTGGTGGCTTCGGCCACATGGCCGCGCCAGTCGAGCATCAAGGCGTCGTGGTAGCCGGTGTTTTCGGCGTCGTGCTTGCTCAGCGTGGCGATCTGGTAATGCCCGGACGCCTTGGCTTCGAAGGGACTGCTGCTGGGAGGCGGACGACGCCAGGTGGCGGTTTTCAGACGGATGCCGGCCATGCGCGCGGCCGGGTCGAAATAGCTCGGCCATTGCCAGCAGGCGATCGCCACATGCACGCGATTGAAACGCGCCGACGTGGAAATCATCTCGCTGCCGCGCCAGGCCACCGGGCGCAAATAGCCGTCGTTCACCTGGTTGCGTTGCAGCAATTGATGGCTGGCCGCTTCCAGCTCGGCGGGTTCGAAGGGGATGGCAAAATCCATCAGCTGCGCCGAGCGATACAAACGCTCAGTGTGTTCGCGCAACTTGAAGATCTTGCCGTCATACACGCGCTCGCCCTCGTACACGGTGCTTGCATAATGCAAGCCGTGAGTCAGCACATGCAGGCGCGCCTGGGACCACTCGACGAATTCGCCATCGAGCCAGATCAATCCTTCGCGCTGATCAAACGGGATACCGCTCATGTCCTTGTCTCCCCAATAATCAAGTGTCGTCCTAGGCCGTTTGCAGCAGGACCGGTATCAACTCAGGCGTTGGCGCCAGCAACAGCTCAGCCTCGGCCTGAAAGAAAAAGCTTCGTTCGCCAAAGGCCGGGCGAAGCTCATCGAACCAGGTCGCCTGCGGATCGAAGCGCGCATAGAAGGTCCGCAATACCCATTGCGGGTCCCGGGCCTGGAGGAACTGCAGCACGAAGACTTTTTCCCCGGCGACGGTCTCGATGCCATTGATCAACACCTTGCCGTAGAAGGTGCTCATCGACGGCCCGCGCACCGTTCGCGCCAGGCCCGAGACCGTGCGGTACGCTGCCTGGAAGATTTCGAACGCACGGGCCAGCGGCATCGCAAAGTAGTGGCTGGGGCCGGTGTCGCGCTCGACGAACATGTAATACGGCACTGCACCGAGCCGTACGCCTTCGGTCCAGAGATCCGCCCAATCGGCGGGGTTTTCGTTGATATGGCGGATCACCGGCGCCTGCATGCGCAGGGTCGCGCCCGTGGAGCGAATACGTTCGACGGCGTGCCGGGCGATGTCCTGGCGAATCTCTACCGGGTGGTTGTAGTGCCCCATGATCGACAGGTTTTTACCCGCCGCGACGATCCGCCGGAACAGCTCGAGCAACTCGTCTGCGTCCTTGTCGCTGACAAACCGCTGCGGCCAGTACGCCACCGACTTGGTGCCGATGCGGATGCTCTTGAGATGCGCCAGCTCCAGCAGCGGCTCGATGTACCCGGCCAGCGAGCGGGTGTTCATGATCAGGGGATCGCCACCGGTGACCAGTACGTCGGTCACTTCCGTGTGCACACGCAGGTAGCTCAGCAGCTCTTGGGATTCCCGCGCGTTGAACTTGAGCTCCTCCTCGCCGATGAACTGCGCCCAGCGGAAACAGAAGGTGCAATAGGCATGACAGGTTTGACCGGCACCGGGGAAAAACAGCACGGTCTCGCGATATTTGTGCTGAATGCCCGGCAAGACTTTTCCGTCGAGGGTCGCGCCGTTGTGCGTCAGTTGCCCGGCCGGGTGGGGGTTCATGCGCAGCCAGATCGCCTCGATCCGGCGCTTGATCGCAGCGGCGTCATCCTGCTCGATCAGTTGTTTGAGCGAGTCATATTCATCGACCAGCAACATGTCTTTGTGGGGAAAGGTCATGCGGAAGATCGGATCGTCCGGGATGTTGTTCCAGTCGATCAGCGTTCCCAGCACGTATTCGTTGGTGCGAAACGGCATGACCCGGGCCACGACCGTCATGGCTTCCTGCAACTGCGGCGTCAGCCTGTGCCAATACGGTGTGTCGCGAATGGTGCGAGCGTTGTAGGGTTTGTAGCGTTCGTGCTCCGACAGTCCTTGCATGGCAGCGCTCCTGGTGATTGCCCTGACGGTCGCCTTAAACCACCGCGGGTGCGATGGCCGGCGCTTTGCGCTCTATGTCCATCCATGCCCGAACGCTGTCGCGATCCCACTGGCGACGGACATAGGCGGCGAGTCGCGCCGGGACTTGATCACCATTGGCGACCAGTCGATTGAGCATGATCGCCAGGTCGGTATCGGCAATGCTCCAGTCGCCGAAGAGGTGCTCGGCGCCCTCCTCCAACAAGCGCTCGGCGACGAAGAACAGACGTTCGACCGCGGCCTTGGCATCGTCGGAGAGCGGCGCGTCCTTCTTGCCGAAGTACACCAGGTCAAACGGGCGCTCTTTGCGGATCACCAGCAAATCGCTGCGCAGCCAGGCCTGGAGTTGACGGGCCCGGGCGCGCTGCTGGAGGTCCTGGGGGAAAAGCCGTGCATGCCCTGGCGCGAGTTCCTCGAGGTATTCGGCGATGGCGGAAGACTCTGAAAGCGCAAAACCTGTGTGAACTAATGTAGGAATCTTGCAGGTAAGTGAAATATCTCGATATTTCGCCTGATAGTTCTCTCGCGCCTTTAAATCCAGCGTGACAAGTTCAAATGAAAGTTGCTTCTCCTTGAGCGCTACAAACGCTGACATCGCAAACGCGCTGACAAAATCCGCGCCGACATAAAGTTTAATCCTGTTATTTTCCATGGAACGCTCCCTTGCACTAAGCACATTAATCCGTTGCATTCGAGTCGATCGTAGTAAGTTGATCGAACGCTGAACAGATACAGAAATTATCCGTTTGCATCGATACAGAAATTCGAAAATTCGCATCGCCAAGGGCTTATCGAGGGCACGACAGAAACGAAAAAAGGGAGTCCGCGAACGCGGACTCCCTCGTGTGTAATGAAGGGGGATTTACAGCTGGCGGGGGATCAGGCCGACGTTGTCGGTGCAATTGGCGAGTAGCAGCGCCTGGGGCATATTGCTGATATTGAGCATGGCCAGCGGCTCGGTGGTGCTGGTGTTGACGAAGCCGTGGCGGGTCCAGGCCGGCACCAGCAGCACGTCCCCACTGCCGACGCACACGGCCTCGGCATCCCCCAGGGTCAAGGTGCCGTTACCGCTCTGGATGATGAACAGGTGCCACCACGAATGATCATGACCTTGGAGCTGCGCGCCCGGTATCAACCATTGCATGGACACGGCCATGCCAGGCGTCAGCGAGCAGCCATCGAGGCTGTTGTCGTGGGCCAGCGCGACAATATCGACATCGCTGTCCTCAAGGCTCTGACGTATTCCCGTTAGTTCAACTTCCTTCCACACCCGTGGCTTGATCGGCTGGCGAACCAGACTTTGACGAAAGTCCTTATAGGAAAAGAACGCACCTTGAACGTTATTCATGCTCGTCTTCCAACTTATTCTTCAGCGTTGAGTCACTCGACCTTAGGCGAACAATTAATCGCTGTAAAGCCGAACACCCCTTACTTATAACGCCGAAGGTCGTAACGCTACGATCATGTCCACTTCTACTGCCGCATTTTTTGGTAATTGATAAACACCGACGGTCGTGCGCGTATGTTTCCCGGCATCGCCGAGTACGTGACTGAAAACATCCGAGGCGCCGTTGGCCACATCGCTGAGGTCGACAAAATCTGCCGTGGATTTCACATACACCGTGATCCTTATCAACGACTTGATCTTGTCCAGCGAACCGATGGCGTCGACGATCAACGCCAACCCGCGCATCGCGCAGAGGCTGGCGGCCGCTTGCGCATCCGCCATGTCGAGGTCCAGGCCGACGCGCCCAGGGAATTGGATCTTGCCATTCACCCGCGGCACCATGCCGCTGACATACAACTCGTCGTGATGACGGATCAGCGGAGCGTAATGCCCACCTACACTGTTTTCACCGTAGATGTCGTAGTCGAATTCCTTCGCCAGCGCGATGAAGCGCTCGTCACAAGTCATGTGCTCAATCATTTACCGAACCTCTTGATCAATACTGCAAAAAACATCGATCCCTGACACTCAACACACCGCCTTTGCAGAAGACGCCAGGCTGGTGATCCCGATGTTCGTTTCAATCGTTTCGGCCAGGCGTAACAGGTCATGGCTGAGCCGCTCGTAGTCTTCGTTGAACAACACGATGTGGCCGATAAACGAGAAGTTGTCTTTCACCAGCGCGCTGACCGGTTCGCCGATGCGTTTGCTCACCACCGAATCCAGCAGATCGATATTCAGCGAGCGGGCCAGGGACGGGATGTCTGGTACATCTCGCAGGATGCCGCCCGTGGTCGCCCGCAGCAGGCGTATGCCGCAGTAGCCGCGAGGTACCGGGTCCTGGCTATCGACCTGGCCTTCCACGGCCCAGCGGACCCAACGCTCCCACGGGTCGAAATCGACGAACGCCTGGCGCGCCAGGTCCCAGATGTGCATGCCACCGGGGCGCATGTTGGTTTCCACGGCCGAGGTGCGATGATTGGCCCTGTAGAACACTTCGTTGTGCCAGGCACCGTTGTCCTGGGAAACCAACCCCGCCATGTGCTGGCCGGCAGCCTTCAGTCGAGCCTGCACCTCAGGCGCCAACGGTGCTGGCACCACTTGCTGGATCTCGGCGCGGTAGGCACCGTCGGTGGTGGTTTTTTCGGTGATCCAGGTGCTCCCGGCGACAGAATCCCAGCTGTATTCCCGGGCATTCTGGATCAGTTCCTCGAGCACGATGCCGCCCTCGCGATAGGGCTTGAGTGCTTGCCACGCGTCGTCGCATTCGGACGGGTGACGGATGACCCGGCAGCCTCGACTGGCACCTTCGCAGGCTGGCTTGATGAAAGCCTTGCCGCCCAGTTCGATCACTCGCTGACGCAGTTCCGGCAGGCTTTCGATACGGCTGGAAACCACCGGCCGGTAATCTTCGGGAGCCGTGGTGGCCGACGCTTCGAGCTGGCGGAAAATCTGTTTATCCAACCCGGCCCTGGCCTCGACGGGAGAAATACCGGGCAAGCCGAAATGACTGGCCAGCGCCGCACCGAGCAGCACGCCACGGTCGGAAAACGGCAGCACGCCGATCAGCTTCCAGCGATCGGCATTCAGGCACCCCACCACCAGTTCGAGGGATGACGCAACGTCTTGTTCGGCCAGTGAAGTGCTGCAAACGTGATCCGCCACCTGGTCGTCATGGGGCTGGACCTGCTCGACCAGCAGGATCAGCCTGGCGTCGTACAGCGACTTGCACAGGTCACGCAGCTTCTGGATATCGTGAACCCGACTGCCGTTGTACCCCACCACTACTACGCATGAAGTCGTATTCATAATGCCCCCGACTTGCAAAGTTAAAACCGGAACAGCGATGACTCAGTCATGCAATGCGATTGATCGACGGTTGAGCCAGTACCAGGCCAGGATCCCGCCAGCGCCGATGGCCGCCAGTACCAATGCGTTGTAGGGCGGTGGCGCGACCCGCATGATCAACACGGTCAACCCCGCGCCGACGCCCAGGGACACTTCCTTGACGAACATGTTGTTCTGCTTGACCGAGAAGTAATCGAGGTGACTGAAGGCGCACTCGGCGATGGACAGCAGCGCCACCCAGATCAGTGCGCCGACCAGGGTTTCGACGTGGAACGCGGCAGGCGAAGACAGCACGGCAAAACCGCCGACGATGATTGCGATCACCGTCAGCACCTTGAAGCGCCCGGTGCTCTCGATCAGTTTCATGACCGGTACTTGCGCGAACACCACCACGGCGCTGTTGAGGATCAGCATCAGGCCATACCAGGCCGGCAGCTCGCCGGTCTTGAGCAGGATCGCCTGGGGCAGGATCGAGAACACGCCGAACAGCTTGATGCCCATGATGACGCCGGCGATGACCCACGGCAGCTTGTTGCGCCAGCCGCTGCCATCCTGGCTGGCGGGACGGGCAACCACGGGGTCGCAGGTGAACGTCGCGCCCATGGCGATCGGCAGGCACAACAGGACGAACCCGGCGGCGCCGAGGAAAAACAGGGTCGGGGTGAGCAACGGCGACAACAGGATCAACCCTGCCAGCAGGCTGCCCATGTTCATGGCGACGCGGTTGTAGGCGGCGCCCTCCTTGGTCTGGGCCGCCTCGCTCTTGATCAGGTAGCCGGCAATTGCAATGCCGTAGGCAAACAACGCCGCGGCAAACATGACCACTCCCTGGTTGCTGGTGACCGCCAGTAATATCAGCCCGAGGGCGGCGCACAGCAGCGTGACGCTCAAGGAGCGGCGACCGAGGACCAGCAACGTCAACGGCAACAGTAGCAACAAGGCCCGATAACCCAGGGCCAGGATGCTGTTGGTGGCGGTATCGAGCCAGACGTTGGCCTTGCCCAGCACCGCGAACAGCGACACGGCAGTGATGATCCGGATAGTGAACAACCGCAGGTTGATCACCGGTTTCGCCACGACGACCGTTGTTTCGACACTCATGCAACACCTCACGAACCTGGCATGGATCGACCGGCATAGGCCGACCATCCAGAAAGTCTGTAAAGCGATGGTAGAAAGAGATGCTTGTCTTGATCAGAGCAAGTTCGTATAGAATCGAACGAACTTTACTGCCGGAGAGACCAGTAAAATGCACGCTCAGCGAGCAGTGATCGCCGCTATCGAGTTCCAGCCGGGTGTGCCGCTGGTGCAGCAGATCGTCGATCAGTTGACGGTGGCGATCAGCAAGGGTGGACTGCCCCACGGCTCCAGGCTGCCACCGATTCGCGAACTCTCCGACCTGATGCACGTGGGCAAGTCCACGGTGGTCGACGCTCTCGATCGCTTGCGCGCCAAGGGGCTGGTGGTGTCACGCCAGGGCTCGGGGCATTACGTGCACCGTTCGAGCACCACCGCCCAGACCAACGCCGGCCCCGACCTGTTGCCCCAGGACACACTCAGCGTGGTCCGCCGCGCGGTCTTGCAGGACAACGGTGCGCTGCGTCCGGGTGCCGGTTTTCTGCCGTCTTCATGGTTGCCTGCCGAAGAGTTGCTCAAGGCTGTGCGCGGCACACTTCGCGCAACGTCACTGCGCATGGGCGAATACGGTAACGCCAGCGGCTACCTGCCGTTGCGCCAGGCCTTGCGGGTCAAGATGTCGACCCTGGGCATCGAAGCGCCAGTCGACCAGATCATTACCACCGCCAACACCGTACAAGCCATCGACATGCTGATGCGCCTGTTGGTCAAGCCCGGCGACACGGTGCTGCTCGATGATCCCTGTTACTTCACGATGCACACCAACCTGGCCTGGCACGGCGCCAAGGTCATCACCATCCGCCGCGATTGCGACGGCATGGACCTTGATGCCCTGGAACAGTTGCTGATCGCCCACCGTCCCGTGCTCTACTTGACCAACAATGCACTGCACAACCCGACCGGGCACTCGTTCACCTCGGCGCAGGTCTACCGCTTGGTGGAACTGAGCCATCGCTACAATTTCCACATCGTCGAAGATGATCTGTACTGCGACATGCAGCAACGCCGAACGCCGCGCCTGGCCGCGAGCGGGCTGGACAACGTGTCTTACGTCTCGGGTTTCTCCAAGACCCTGACCGCCAACAGCCGCGTCAGCTTCGCGGTGCTGTCCCCACAACTCGCGGCGCGGATGGTGACCCTGAAAATGGCCTGCGGTGGCATGACCTCGGAAATGGCCGAGCAGATTATTTGCACCATGCTCAGCGATGGCAGCTATGCCAAGCACATGCGTCGTACGGTGGACCGGCTCTATGAGTCGAACAGCCGGGTGGCGGCGTGGCTGGGCGAAGCCGGGTGTTCGGTATCGTCGTTGCCTGGAGAAGGCTTGTACATCTGGACGCGGCTTCCCGATGGCTTTGAAGCCGAGGCACTGGCCCGCAAAGGCCTGGAAATCGACCTGGTGCTGGCGCCGGGGACCATGCTCAGCAAAGCGGCGGACGGCAATCGGTTTCTGCGTTTCAACGTGGCGCACAGTGATCATGTGCAGGTGCGGGAGCGGTTTTTCCGGTTACTGGACAAGCCACACAAATAACCGACAACCGCTATCCCCTCGCCACAGATGACATTTCGGCCAACAAAAAGCCCCGCTCTTCTCTCGAAGGCGGGGCTTTTCTTTACAGCGTCCGACGCTTAAGGCGCGTACGTCAGCAGCAACTCGGTCGGCACTTTGAAGTCCAGGGACATCATCACGCTCAACGCGGTAATGGTGAAGATCGAGAACACGAACAGCTTACGTGCCCAGACCGTGTCATCCACTGCCTTGTAGCCGGTCCAGGCCATGTACAACCAGTACATGCCCATGGCTGCCGCGACGGCGAGGTAGCTCATGCCGGCGTAGCCGCTGAAGGTCAGCATCAAGGTCGCCACGAGGAAGGCCAGGATGTAGATCAGGATGTGCTTCTTGGCCACCTGGATTCCGCGCTTCACTGGCAGCACCGGGATCGATGCGGCCAGGTAATCGTTGAAGCGGAAGATCGCGATGGCGTAGGAATGCGGCATCTGCCACAGGCTGAACATCACCAGCAGGGTCAGTGCGGCCATGTCGAAGGTGTTGCTCACCGCGACATAACCGATCACCGGCGGCATGGCGCCAGACAGGCTGCCCACCAGCGTGCCGTGAACCGACTTGCGCTTGAGGTACAGGCTGTAGAAGCCGACGTAGATCACGAAGCCGATCACGGCGAACAAAGCAGCCAACGGGTTGGCTACTTTGTACAACAACGCAACGCCGAGAACACCCAGGACGGTCGCATAGATCAGGGCCAGTTTCAGGGAGATGAGGCCCTGGACCAGCACTCGGTTCTTGGTGCGTTCCATCTTGATGTCGATGTCGCGGTCGATGCAGTTGTTGAACACGCAACCGGAGGCGACGACCAGGGAAGTGCCGATCATGGCTGCCAGAAACACGGCCAGATCGACATGCCCTTTCGAGGCCAGGAAGAACCCGCCTGCCACAGAAAGCACGTTACCGAAAATGATCCCCGGTTTGGTGATTTGGATAAAGTGCTTGAGCGACATCGGGTCTACCTCACTTCGCCATCATGTACGTGTGGATGCTGAACATGATCCACAGCGACAGGCCAACCAGCAGCACGATCACGATGGCCGTAAAGACGAAAGCGATCACGTTGTTACGCTGAGCGATGGAACGGTCCAGGTGCAGGAAGTAATACAGGTGAACGATCACCTGGATCACTGCGAACAGCAGAACGATTGCCAGCGTGGTGGCCTTCGGCAGGCTCGGGTACATCACCAGACCGAACGGGATGACGGTCAGGATCACCGACAGGATGAAGCCGATGGCGTACGACTTTACGCTGCCGTGGCCAGCATCATGGCTGTCATGGGAGTGTGCATTAGCCATTACAGAGTCCCCATCAGGTAAACAACGGTGAATACACAGATCCACACCACGTCCAGGAAGTGCCAGAACAGGCTCAGGCAGCTCAGACGGGTCTTGTTGGTCGACGTCAGGCCCTTTTTCTGCACCTGATACATCATGATCGCCATCCAAATCAAACCGGCGGACACGTGCAGACCGTGAGTACCGACCAGGGTAAAGAACGCGGACAGGAAGCCTGAACGGCTAGGGCCGTAGCCTTCGGAGATCAAGATGTGGAACTCGTTGATCTCCATCGCGATAAAGCCTGCGCCCAACAGGAAGGTCATGCCCAGCCAGGTCAGCACCGCCTTCTTGTTGCCCTTGTACAACGCCAGCATGGCGAAGCCGTAGGTGATCGAACTGAACAGCAGCAGAGCGGTTTCGCCCAGTACGTATGGCAGTTCGAAGATGTCGTGGCCCGACGGGCCACCCGCTACGTTGTTAACCAGTACCGCGTACACCGCGAAGATCGACGCAAACAGAATGCAGTCGGTCATCAGGTAGAGCCAGAAACCGTATACGGTCATCTCGCCCGAGTCGTGGTGGTGGTCATCGTGCCCATGGTCACCATGGGCGTGTCCAACATTGGTCACTAAGTTCGACATGGTTTAAGCCTGTTCCAACGAGGTTTCAACACGGGTGGCGGTGGCCGGGATTTTCCCTGCCGCTACCAGACGCTTGTGCTGCTCGGCTTCGATGCGCTCGATCGTTTCAACCGGGACCATATAGCCCTGGTCGTCACGTGCAGCGTGGATCGCGAAGTAGACGACAGTGCCTACCAGGCTCGCGATTGCCAGCCACCAGATGTGCCAGATCATCGCGAAACCGAACACGGTCAGCAGAGCCCCCATGACCACACCGGTAGCGGTGTTGTTTGGCATGTGGATCGGCTCGTATTTGGCCGGAGCCTTGTACGCGGTGCCGTTTTCCTTGGCTTCGGTGAACGGGTCGATGCAGTCAGCCTTAGGCAGCACGGCAAAGTTGTAGAACGGAGGTGGCGACGAGGTCGACCATTCCAGAGTGTGGGCATTCCACGGGTCACCGTGTTCGCACATGTTCTCTGGCTTCTTGCGGTCACGCACACTGACGTACAGCTGGATCAGTTGGCAGGCGATACCGAAGGCGATCATCACCGCACCGAACATGGCGACGTACAGATACGGCACCCACTCAGGGTTGGTGGTGGCGTTCAGACGACGGGTCATGCCCATGAAGCCCAGTGCATAGAGCGGCATGAACGCGACGAAGAAGCCCGAAATCCAGAACCAGAACGCTGCTTTACCCCAGCCTTCGTGCAGCTTGAAGCCGAACGCTTTCGGGAAGTAGAACGCGAAACCTGCGATGTAGCCGAATACCGCACCGCCGATGATCACGTTATGGAAGTGCGCGATCACGAACAGGCTGTTGTGCAGAACGAAGTCAGCACCCGGGATGGCCAGCAGTACGCCGGTCATGCCGCCGATGGCGAAGGTCACCATGAAGCCCAGGGTCCACAGCACCTGGCTGGTGAAACGCAGACGGCCCTGGTAGATGGTGAACAGCCAGTTGAACAGTTTCACACCCGTCGGGATGGAAATCAGCATCGTCGCCAGACCGAAGAAGGCGTTGACGCTGGCACCCGAACCCATGGTGAAGAAGTGGTGCAGCCAAACCATGAAGCCCAGTACCGAGATCGCGCCCGAAGCGTAGATCATCGAGTGGTGGCCGAACAGTTTCTTGCCGGTGAAGGCCGAGATCACTTCCGAGAAGATGCCGAATGCCGGCAGGATCAGGATGTAAACCTCAGGGTGGCCCCAGGCCCAGAACAGGTTGACGTACATCATTGGATTGCCACCAAGTTCATTGGTGAAAATGTGGAAATCCATGTAACGGTCGAGGGTCAGCAGTGCCAGGGTAGCGGTCAGGATCGGGAACGAAGCCACGATCAGGACGTTAGCCCAGGTGCAGGTCCAGGTGAAGATCGGCATGTCCATCAGCTTCATGCCAGGGGTACGCATTTTCAGCACGGTGGCCAGGAAGTTGACCCCCGTCAGCGTCGTACCCAGGCCGGATAGCTGTAGCGCCCAGATGTAGTAGTCCATCCCCACGCCAGGGCTGTATTGCAGGCCCGACAACGGCGGATAGGCAACCCAACCGGTCTTGGCGAATTCGCCGACGCCCAGGGACAGGTTGATCAGCACCACGCCGGAAACCAGCAGCCAGAAGCTCAGGGAGTTCAGGAACGGGAAGGCAACGTCACGCGCGCCGATCTGCAGCGGCACTGCAAGGTTCATCAGGCCGGTGAAGAATGGCATCGCCATGAAGATGATCATGATCACACCGTGGGCGGTGAAAATCTGGTCATAGTGTTCAGGTGGCAGGTAGCCAGGCGAACCCTCGGTGGCCATGGCCAGTTGGGTACGCATCATGATGGCGTCGGCAAAGCCGCGCAGCAGCATGACCATGGCGACGATGATGTACATCACGCCGATTTTCTTGTGGTCGACCGAGGTCAACCACTCGGTCCACAGATAGGTCCACTTCTTGAAGTAAGTGATACCCGCGAACAGTGCCAGACCGCCGAGCGCGATCATGGCGATGGTCACCATCACGATCGGCTCGTGGAATGGGACCGCTTCCCAACTTAATTTACCAAACATCGTTTACTCCTCTGCCCCGGCAGCTGAATGCGAGTTCATGTCCGTAGCGGCCACTTCTTTCTCTTTCTTCTCGTGCTTGACCTTCGGGCCTGGTTTCATGCCTTCGTACTTGTCGACGATGATCTGGAACAGGTTCGGCGTCACCGAGGAGTAGAGCTCGACTGGGTTGTTCTGGCTCTGCTTGGAAAGGGCTGCGTATTCAGCTTGTTCAAGCTGTTTAGGTGCCTTTTTGACTTCACTTACCCAGGCGTCGAAATCTTCCTGGGAAGTTGCGATCGCTTTGAATTTCATACCGGTGAAACCGGCACCGCTGTAGTTGGCGGAGATGCCGTCCATTTCAGCGTTGCGGTCGGCGATCAGGTGCATTCTGGTCTGCATGCCCGCCATCGCGTAGATCTGGCCGCCCAGGCCCGGGATGAAGAACGAGTTCATCACGGCGTCGGAGGTGATCTTGAAGTTGATTGGCGTGTGCGCCGGGAACACGATCTTGTTGACCGTGGCAATGCCTTGTTCCGGGTAGATGAACAGCCACTTCCAGTCCAGCGCGACCACTTCGATGGTCACAGGCTTCACGTCGGATTCGATCGGACGGTACGGGTCCAGCTCGTGGGTCGACTTGTAGGTGATGTAACCCAGGGCAATGATGATCAACACCGGAACAGTCCACACCGCGATCTCGATCTTGGTGGAGTGGTTCCATTTAGGCGTGTAGGTCGCCTTGGTGTTGGATGCGCGGTATTTCCAGGCAAACAGGAAGGTCATCACGATGACCGGGATCACAACCAACAGCATCAGCAGCGTTGCGGTGATGATCAGGTTTCGCTGTTCCAGGCCAACCTGGCCCGTGGGATTGAGCAAGGTCATGTTGCAGCCTCCCAGCAACAACGTGCCGAGCAGCGGCAATAAGCCTAGTAGTCTGGGGTACCTGTTTTTACTCATCTCACGACCTCTAAAGCAGCTTGCGCAATGCAGTTGGGTTTTGATCGCCAACACTTCACCCTGCCAAGGGTTGGCATTTTTCTTGGATTGAATAAGGGCTTGCCCGTCGAGCGTCAGAGGCGTTTCGACAAATCCTGGGCCAGCAGTGAGTTCTTATTCGAATTCGTGGTCAAAGGCCTTGTTACAGCCCAATTCCATTTGGTGCGGATAGTTGGAGGCACCGACACCTGGGCGTCGCATCAAGCCCGAAGGCCTCTCGACACCCTCGTGCCATTCATGCACCAGAGCCAGGGTGAGCAGTGCCGGGAATTCAGTGCGGGCGATTGTAGATATGTAGCGTTTTATAAACCATGTCTTATCCCGAAATAATTTTTATCCCAGCCCGCAACAATCCTGACCCAATTCTGTAAAAGTGGCGCATCTTATCGAAATTGATTCTCAACAAAAACACCAAAAAAAGTAGGGCTACCACCCGCAATTCAGACAGTATCGAAGGCGCGGAAACGACCCTGAATGCCGCCCTGGCCCCGATGAGACAAGGGCTTCGGCAAATCGCCACAACCTGTTAAAACTGCCTGCTTCCTTTTGGGCCGGCGAAAAACCGGCGGCACTCTAACACACCAATTTCATTACAGGAGACTGCACCAATCCGGCACCCGAAAGCGCGCTGCGACACTCGCGATGTGACAACATGTCGCAGACTTGTCGCACCCCTGATTGCCGTGCATCAGGGTGTCCTTGCCTGCCCCCTGAAACGCAAAAACGCCCCGGCCCTCTCATCGAGGACCGGGGCGTTTGGCATCAATCGGATGACTTCAGCGCAGCGCCTTTCGATTGCGTAGCGTCAGCAGCGGCACCAGCACCACCACCAGCACGAAGGCCAGCAGCGCCCATTGCGCCAGGGACAACCCCAGGATCGGCGGGTAAGGCGTGGAGCAGAAACCGTCTACCTGGAAACCCAGCGGGAAGATCTTCGCCAGCGGCAAGCCATCGACGATCGGTTGCAGCACATCGATGCCGCAACTGACGGCCGGATAGAACTGCGTATAGACGTGGTGACCGGCCACCGCGACGCCCGCCAGGGCACAAATGACCACCAGGGTCTCCAGCACCGTGATGCTGCGTCGGGTGCGCATGGCCGCACCGATGAAAGCGAAGAGCGCGATCAACAGCAGCGCGTAACGCTGCAGGATGCACAATGGGCACGGGGCCTCGCCCAAAACCACTTGCATGTATAACGCACCGCCGATCAGCGCCAGGCAGATGATGCCCAACAGCACCAGGTAGCGCCGCTCACGGCCCAGACGCATCGTTTCCTCGCTCATCGTGTTTCCCTTTTGACTTTCGATTGCCCGCCAGTTTACACGCTGGCCTTGACCTTTGAGAGCCTGGCGCGTGCAAGCGGGTATCGTGGGAATAGACGACAGGTCGGTTAAGAAGACATTAACTGTAACGACCCTGGCCCCGAGAACTCGGCCTGCAGCAACTTCACAAACGCCTCACGAGCCGGGTGCCGACCTGCGTTCTCGTGCCAGTAAAAAAGGTTGTCGATGCTCGTCAGTTCCGGGAATTCATATCCCTGGCAGCCTGCCCCGAGACAATACTGCTCGTAGATTCCACGGGGTACCAGCGAGACGCCCGCACCGGCACTGACACAGCCAACGATGGTGCCATAGCTGGCGATGCTGACAATCGGTTGCACCTGGTCATGGCGCAGCAGCCACTGTTCCAGTGCGAAGCGGTACGGGCAGCCCGGGGGCCACATGAAAATCGCCTTGCCCTGCAGATCCGCCGCCTGGCGCAAAGGCCCGTGGGAGGAGGACGCGATGAGAATCAGATCTTCGCGGTACATCACTTCCCGCTGCAGTCCCGGGCGTTCAACGTTCACCGCTACGAACGCCCCATCCAGCCGACGATGTTGCGTGTCGTCGAGCAATTGAGCCCAAGTGCCGGTGCTCAGCTCCAGCATCACCTTTGGGTAGAGCGCGTGGTACTTGGCCAATAGTCGCGGCAAGCGTCCCGTGGCACTGGACTCGATGGCACCAATGCGCAGAGGACCGCTTGGCGCACCGTCGGGGGCCAACGCCCTGCACGCTTCCTCGGCCAGGCCGAGGATTTTCGTCGTGTAATCGAGAAACACTTCACCGGCCGGCGTGATCCGCAATCCTCGGCCATCGCGAGAAAACAGCGGCGTACCGAGTTCACGCTCCAGGGACTTGAGGCGTGCAGTGATATTGGACGGTACGCAATGCAGCACCTCAGCCGCACGCGCGATGCTGCCGAGATGGTGAACCGTGTTGAACATGCGCAGCTGGGACAGCTCCATAGCTCACCCAAAGTGAATGCTTGAGTCAGTTTAAGTCACTTGTAGTGAATCTGGATGGTTTTGATAATTCGAGCGAGAGCCATCCAGTCGCACCTTCACACTTTGGGGAATCAGGCAGTCTATGGGTTTTATCCAGCGCAAGATCCAGTCTTTCGCCAAAAGCCCTGGCGCTAGAATCGTCCTGGCGGCTTTTTTCGTCATCCTTTGCTGGGCCTATTCGCCCATTGGCATCCACATCGGGTTAGAGGCTTACCAGCCCGGTCATCTGGCGCTGATCCGCTTTCTCATCGCCTCGACATTCATGGCCGGGGTCGCAGGGGTGATGGGTATTTCCCTGCCTCGCCTGAAAGACCTGCCGCTGTTGGCTGTCCTGGGATTCTTTGCTGTGAGTCTGCACCACATCGCCCTCAACTTTGGCCAACGAGAGGTCAGCGCCGGCGCCGCGAGTGTCCTCGCACAATCCACGCCGCTGTTCAGCACGTTACTGGCGCATTTCGTGCTCAAGGAGCGCGTCAACCACTGGCAATGGGTCTGTGTGCTGGGCGGTTTGCTCGGTGCCGCTGTCGTGGTCACGGGGGATCGTGGTTTTGGTGAACTGGATGCCCATGGGTTGCTGATTCTGCTGGCGGCATTGTCCTGGAGTGTTTATTTCGCCATGCAAAAACGCCATTCCCATCGCTACAACGGGCTGACAATGGTGTGCTACACCCTTTGGTCGGGCACCACGCTATTGCTTGTGTATGCACCGGGGTTGTGGAGTGAAGTGCAGAAAGCCCCGGCATCGGTCAATCTGGCGGTGCTCATCCTGGGGATTTTCCCCAGTGCCCTTGCTTACCTCGCCTGGGCATATGTACTGGCGCACAGCAACGTGAGCCGCGCGTCCATTTCGCTTTACTTGATTCCGCCCACCGCCATGCTGATGGCCTCGGTGGCCCTGGCTGAACGCCCTTCGATCATGGTCGTCATCGGGATGATCATCGTGCTGACGAGCGTACTTGCCCTCAACCTGAAACCATCGAAATCCAGGGAATCTGCAGCGCACCGGGGGCTTTCGTGAGAAAGCCCCGGGAGCGATCGATCAGTCGCCGTAGATATCGGACTTGAAGTACTGTTGCGAAATCTTCTGGTACTCGCCATTGGCGCGAATGCCGTCGATGGCGGCGTTCAGCTGTGATACCAGCTCGGTGTTGCCCTTGCGTACCGCAATCCCCGCGCCCTCACCCACGTATTTCGGGTCCTTGAGCTCCGGGCCGGCAAATGCGTAGCCCTTGCCGCGCGGCATCGACAGGAAGTCGTTGAGCGGAATGGTGTCGGCAAAGATGGCATCGAGCCGACCGGCTGCCAGGTCCATGTAGATCTCTTCGTTGTTGCTGTAGCGCTTGACGTTGACGCCCTTGGGTTCGAAGACTTCGGTCGCGTAGCGGTCGGTGGTGGTTGCCCGTTGCACGCCAACGGTCTTGCCCTTGAGGCTGTTGTATTGATCATCCACGACTGCGCCTTCCTTCATGACCAGGCGCGACGAGGTGAAGTAGTACTTGTGGGTGAAATCCACCGACTTCTTGCGGTCTTCATTGATGGTCATCGACGACAGCGCCATGTCGATTTTCTTCACTTTCAAGGAAGGAATCAGACCGTCGAACTCGCCCTCGACCCACACGCACTTGACCTTCATCTGCGCGCACAGGGCATTGCCGATGTCGTAGTCGAAACCGACGATTTCGCCTTTGTCGGTCTTGGAGGCGAACGGCGGGTAGGCCGCTTCGATGCCGATACGCAGGGTTTTCTCGGCGGCAAACACGCTGCTGCACGCCAACAAGCTCAGGGCCAGACCGGTGATGAGGGGGAATTTCTTCATGTTCGTTCTCTCGCGGGTTGTTGTTGGTTTGGCAAGATGGAAGAAGAGCAGAAACGGGAGAAGCCTTTTTTGTACTTATAAATCCATACTGGACTTTTATGTATTAGGCGTCAATCCGGCCCGCGCTCTTAAATCACCCTCTGGTCGGGAGGTGAGTCAAGAGAAAATCGGATGTTGCAGATGGCCCCTTCGCGAGCAGGCTCGCTCCCACATTTGAACTTTGAAGAACACACATTCTGTGTTCGACAAAAATCCCCTGTGGGAGCGAGCCTGCTCGCGAAGGCGTACTTGCAGAAGTCGTCGGAGTCACTGCTTCCAGCGATCCGCCGCCGCATGATCGCTGTCACGCCCCTCGACCCAACGCGGGCCGTCGCTGGTGTTTTCCTTCTTCCAGAACGGTGCGCGGGTTTTCAGGTAGTCCATGACAAAGGCGCAGGCGTCGAATGCCGCCTGGCGGTGGGCGCTGGCGGCGCCGACAAAGACAATCGGTTCGCCGGGCTCAAGGGCACCGATGCGATGCAGCACTTCCAGCTTGAGCAAGGGCCAGCGCTGCTCGGCCTCGGTGGCGATCTTGCCAAGGGCCTTTTCGGTCATGCCCGGGTAGTGTTCGAGGAACATCCCGGCGACATCCAGGCCATCATTGAAGTCGCGCACATAGCCGACAAAACTCACCACCGCCCCGACGCCGACATTGGCATCGTGCATGGCGTTGACTTCGGCACCGGGATCGAACGCGGTCGATTGCACGCGAATGGCCATGGCTCAGCCCCCGGTCACGGTAGGGAAAAACGCCACTTCATCGCCATCGCTCACCGGCTCATCGAGCTGGCAGAGGTCTTCGTTGCGGGCGCACATCAGGTTTTGCTCACTCAATACCTCGGCACCCTCACGCTGGGCCAACAGTGCGCGGACGTCATCGACGGTGGCGAAGTCGCCTTGAACCTTCATCGAGTCCAACCCCAGCGCTTCACGATATCGAGCAAAAAACTTCACGGTGACGTTCATGATGGATCCGCCTGAAAATGACCGCTCTTGCCGCCGACCTTTTCCAGTAGCCGTACACTTTCAATGGTCATGCCACGATCCACGGCCTTGCACATGTCATAGATAGTCAAGGCGGCGACACTGGCAGCCGTCAGCGCTTCCATCTCGACCCCGGTCTGCCCGGACAATTTGCAGCGCGCGACGATGCGTACGCTGTCCTCGCCTTCGGCACTGAGCTCGACCTTGACCCCGGTCAGCATCAACGGATGGCACAGGGGGATCAGGTCACTGGTTTTTTTCGCCGCCTGAATGCCGGCAATGCGGGCCACGGCGAACACATCGCCCTTGGGATGACCGCCGCTTACGATCATTTGCAAGGTTTCGGGCAGCATGCGCACCAGCGCTTGGGCCGTCGCTTCGCGGAACGTCACGGCTTTTTCGGTGACGTCGACCATATTGGCGCGACCTTGGGAATCGAGATGAGTCAGCACGGGGTTACTCCTGATCAGGAGTCCCGATTGTAAACCTGTGGGTCAGATTTCCGCACGCGAGATTATCGGATCACCACAGAACACTGTGGGAGCGAGCCTGCTCGCGAAGGCGTATCAGGCACCTCTGTGTCGACTGACACACCTTCGCGAGCAGGCTCGCTCCCACAATGGGGAATTGTGTCGGGCATGGAAAACCGGGCGGCTTTTGGGGCCGCCCGGTCTGGGTGAAGTGGTTACAGATGCGATTCGGCGTATTCGGCCAGGATCGAACGAGGCACCCCTTGCAGGGTGATGTGCACGCCGTTAGGGAAGTCCTTGAAGCGCTCGGTCAGGTACGTCAGCCCGGAGCTGGTCGCGGACAGGTAAGGGGTGTCGATTTGCGCCAGGTTACCCAGGCACACCACTTTGGAGCCGGCACCGGCACGGGTGATGATGGTTTTCATCTGGTGCGGTGTGAGGTTCTGGCATTCGTCGATCAGGATCAGGCTCTGCTGGAAGCTGCGGCCACGGATGTAGTTGAGGGATTTGAACTGCAACGGCACTTTGCTGAGGATGTAGTCGACGCTGCCATGGGTGCTTTCGTCATCCATGTGCAAGGCTTCGAGGTTGTCGGTGATAGCGCCCAGCCAAGGCTCCATTTTTTCCGCTTCGGTGCCGGGCAGGAAGCCGATTTCCTGGTCCAGGCCTTGCACGCTGCGGGTGGCGATGATGCGGCGGTAGCGCTTGCTGACCATGGTCTGCTCGATGGCCGCGGCCAGCGCGAGGATGGTTTTACCGGAACCTGCGGCACCGGACAGGTTGACCAAGTGGATGTCCGGATCAAGCAAGGCATACAGCGCCAGGCTCTGATAGATATCCCGCGGCTTGAGGCCCCAGGCTTCCTGGTGCAGCAGCGGCTCCTGGTGCAGGTCCAGGATCAGCAGCTTGTCTTCCTCGATCTCCTTGATCCAGCCGACGAAACCCTGCTCATCGATGATGAATTCGTTGATGTGCACGGCTGGCAGATTGTCGATCAACTGCACCTGGTGCCAGGTGCGACCGTGGTCCTGACGGGTCTCGACCTTGCTTACCCGGTCCCAGAAGGAGCCGCTCATGTTGTGGTAGCCATTAGGCAACAGCGACACGTCGTCGACCAACTGGTCGGTGCTGTAGTCCTCGGCCGCGATCCCACAGGCACGCGCCTTGAGGCGCATGTTGATGTCTTTGGTGACCAGCACCACGGGCTTCTTCGGCTCGCGTGCGTGCAGGTCGATCAGCTGGTTGATGATCCTGTTGTCATTTAGATGCTCAGGCAGAACGATGTGGGGTTCAGCCTGCTTGCTCATCAGAATTGACAGCAATCCCTTGGGCCCGCTCTTGCCCCGCTGGATCGGCACGCCCTGCTCGACGTCCTCGGGCGAGGCATCACCCAGGGTCTTGTCGATCAGCCTGATGGCCTGGCGACATTCGGCGGCAACGCTGTGATGCCCGCTCTTGAGCTTGTCGAGTTCCTCAAGCACGGTCATCGGGATCGCGACGTGGTGTTCTTCGAAGTTAAGCAGCGCGTTTGGATCGTGAATCAATACGTTGGTATCGAGTACATAAAGGATTGGCTGGTTGGAAGAAGAGCTACGTCCGTGATCATCCATACTCGGTCACCTTTGTCAGAGCCAGTGGACGCAATACCTTGGCGGTGCTGCGCCTCGAAGTGACTACCGAATACACCTGCGGGGACTCAAGTGTTCTGCATACATGCGGGGTCTTGGAAGACGCCACCTGTGTTGCAGGTTTCGGCGGTCTGTCTTCGTAATACTCCAAAACCCATGACAGAAAAAAGCACTTTGACGCTTTTTTGAAGTTTATTTTGCAGAGTGACGAAAAGCCCTTGGCGGACTGCCATCACTTGTTTACAGTCGGAGATCAACCTGCAGCAAAACCCCCTCAAAAATCGCCACTTACCCAATGTTTCCGGGCTTTGGCCGTTTTCAGCGGAACCCTTCCTGACAGTCTTCCCAACCGATCCCGCTTTGCGCCGTTTGCGTGATCAGCCAGGGCAACGCCGTTTTCACTCCGTCCTGTTTCACATTGAAATTGATCACCCCGTGGCGCCACAGCAGCATCAGGGTCAACACCCTTTGCGCACTCTGGCTGCCCTTGAGCTTGCCCGCGCCGTCCTGGGCATCGATGTCCCACAGTGCGACCTGCAGCCCCTGGGCCTTGAAGAAAGCGCTGGCGTCGGCGCGACGCTGGCCGTCGGGCGGGCGAAACAGGGGGACGAAGTTCTCCGGCAGTTTGTTCTTGGCCAGCTCGACGCTGCGGCGTACCGAGTCCTGCCAATCCTGCCAATGGCTGTGGGAGCGAAACTCCCAGCCCTGCACACCGACGCACTGGGTTGACCAGGTTGCTTGCAGACTGGTCCCCGGGCGCTCGCCCAGGCGCGCCTGGAGGTCCTTGCCGAGCACGAAGAACGTGCCGCTCAGGTTGGCCTTGCGCAAGTACTCGGCGACCCAGTCGGTATTGTCCGGCACGGCATTGGCGGCGCTGTCGAACGTCAACAGGAACAGCCGGTCATGCATCGCGTCGCCATTGCGCTCATAGTCTCCAAAATGATCGACTTCACTGCTGGTTTGCGGAAACAGTGCCGCCTTGCGCAGTTGCTCATCCAGGTACTGGGTGTGGAACAGGCGACTTGGTTCGGCCCAGCGTATGTAGTAGCTGTCTTCGCTGAGCTGGAACTTGCCCGCCTGCTCGCGCAAGGTGGCCATGTCCTCGACCAGGAAACAGAAGGAGGCATCTTGGTCGCAGCTCTGTTGGGCGAAGTTGTAGTTGGCCAACAGGCGTTGCCATAGACGCTGGCGAACACGATTGACCGACTCCAGGTTGATCGTGCGCAGGCCCAGGCGTTGCGCCAGTGCCGCTTCGTCCAGGGATTCACTGGCCAGCAGCACACGGGCGAACATGAGGATTTCGGCACGCGACGCGACATCGAACAGGGTCGGGTTGTCGAGCTTTTCCGGCCAGGTGCTGCGATCCAGCGTGGCCACTTCACCTGGCGCCGCCATGACGCCGAAGCCCAGCAGCCAGGCGCTGAGCAGAAAAACGATACGCAATGGGATGTCTCCATAACAAAACCCGGGCGGCACTATATCGCGGGAAGATCAAAAGATCGCAGCCTCGCTTCGCTCGACAGCTCCTACAGGAATGCATGTTCCGATTTCACGCCAACGCGGTCCCGTAGGAGCTGTCTCGCGAAGCGAGGCTGCGATCTTGTCCCATGACACCACCGATCACCTATCACACCCATAGCTGGAGTCAACGATGACAACCCCCTAGAATCGCCGCCACGATTAAAGGAGACGACTTCATGCTGATGGTGATTTCCCCCGCCAAGACCCTTGATTACGAAACACCGCCGGCGACCCAGCGCTTTACCCAGCCGCAGTACCTCGACCACTCCCAGGAACTGATCCAGCAATTGCGCGACCTGACCCCGACGCAGATCAGCGAGTTGATGCACGTTTCCGACAAGATCGGCGGGCTCAACGCCGCCCGATTTGGCAGCTGGACACCCGCCTTTACCCCGGCCAACGCCAAGCAGGCTTTGCTAGCCTTCAAGGGCGACGTCTACACCGGGCTCAATGCACAAACCTTCAACGAAGCCGACTTCGACTTCGCCCAGCAGCATCTACGCATGCTTTCGGGCCTGTATGGCCTGCTACGCCCCCTGGACCTGATGCAACCGTACCGCCTGGAAATGGGCACCAAGCTGGCCAATGCCCGGGGCAAGGACCTGTATGCCTTCTGGGGCACGCGTATCAGCGAGTGGTTGAACGAAGCCCTGGCCGATCAGGGCGATGACGTGCTGCTCAACCTGGCCTCCAACGAGTATTTCTCGGCGGTCAAGCGCAGCGCCTTGAAGGCACGCATCATCAACACCGACTTCAAGGACCTGAAGAACGGTCAGTACAAGATCATCAGCTTCTACGCGAAAAAGGCCCGGGGCATGATGAGCCGCTTCATCATCGAAGAGCGCATCAACGATCCGGCAGACTTGAAAAAGTTTGACGTTGAAGGCTATCGGTACAGTGCCGAACAGTCTAAACCAGACAGTCTGGTGTTCCTGCGCGACCACACTTCAGAGTAAGCAACTGATCGGTGCGCGACTCATGAGCTGTCGCGCACCGATGCCTGATCGTCCGACAATCCCCCGCCCCATTCGTCGATCCTTTGACGCCAAAAAACCAACACCCAATTTGCTAACTTTTGTTTCACTGGACGTCAGTGATTTTTTTTGTAGTGGCACTGAAAATTTTTCTCAGTAGTGGCACAAAACTACCAGACAGGACATTGAGCCAATATATAAAGGGCCAAATCGCAAGTGCTATCAATATGAGAGCAGTGCCATCTTTCTCAATATTTCAAGAAATTTCAAAATTCGCGATGGGTGGGCTGGAACTATGTCCAAATGCGTAGCTCATACCACCTGTAACGAATCTCTCAATGCGTGTACGAGATAACTTACGCAGAGAAGAGATCTACGCAGCCAAGTTGTCATATTAACTTTGGCAGACTGATCTCTGATTTGGGCAACACATTAAGGACTGGAGATACGCATATCACTATCCCTTACAAGGCCAAGGCTGCGCCCCCTATAAACGTGCTTCCCTGAGCACCCAACCGCTTGATTTACAGGCCTCACGGCCTGGCTTTGAGCGCGCAAGACCTTTGCCCATTGTCTTCTGACTGGAAGACCGGCTGCATGGCAAGGCACATCAGAACAATAAGGCCTAGTTGCGCACACTTTGAGTGAACTGTTTAGACACTCGAAACTTTGAATGCCTGCACGCGACACTGTGGCGCCTATAAGCCGTAGTTGCCCGTGCACTATGACCGCTGAACACCCTTAACTTCGGCCAACTAATGGCCCGATGAAAACAGGCTTGATAATAGAGAGGTAATTGCGATGCGCATCAGCATATTTGGTTTGGGTTACGTTGGCGCCGTCTGTGCCGGTTGCCTGTCTGCACGGGGCCATGACGTCGTTGGCGTCGATGTTGCCAAAGACAAGATCGATATGATCAACGCCGGCAAATCGCCGATCGTTGAACCGGGCCTGGGCGAACTTCTGGCGCAGGGAATCGAGACTGGCCGTCTGCGCGGCACGACCAACTTCGCCGAGGCGATTCGCGATACCGACCTGTCGATGATTTGCGTCGGCACGCCGAGCAAGAAGAACGGCGACCTGGAACTGAACTACATCGAGGCCGTGTGCCGCGAGATCGGTTTTGTCCTGCGCGACAAGACTACCCGTCACACTATCGTGGTCCGCAGCACCGTTCTGCCGGGTACCGTGGCAAACGTTGTCATCCCGATTCTCGAAGACTGCTCCGGCAAGAAGGCCGGTGTCGATTTCGGTGTCGCGGTCAACCCTGAGTTCCTGCGTGAAAGCACCGCGATCGCCGACTACGACCAACCGCCAATGACCGTCATCGGCGAGTTCGACAAGGCCTCGGGCGACGTCCTGCAATCGCTGTACGAAGAACTCGACGCGCCGATCATCCGCAAGGACATCGCCGTTGCCGAAATGATCAAGTACACCTGCAACGTGTGGCACGCCACCAAGGTGACCTTCGCCAACGAGATCGGCAACATCGCCAAGGCCGTCGGCGTCGATGGTCGTGAAGTGATGGACGTGGTTTGCCAGGACAAGACCCTGAACCTGTCCCAGTACTACATGCGCCCAGGCTTCGCCTTCGGCGGCTCCTGCCTGCCCAAGGACGTGCGCGCCCTGACCTACCGCGCCGGTTCCCTGGACGTCGAAGCACCGCTGCTCAACTCGCTGATGCGCAGTAACGAGTCCCAGGTGCAGAACGCCTTCGACATCGTGTCCAGCCACGACAAACGCAAAGTCGCGCTGCTGGGCCTGAGCTTCAAGGCCGGCACCGACGACCTGCGCGAGAGCCCATTGGTTGACCTGGCAGAAATGCTGATCGGCAAGGGCTACGACCTGAGCATCTACGACAGCAACGTCGAGTACGCCCGTGTCCACGGTGCGAACAAGGACTACATCGAGTCGAAGATCCCGCACGTCTCGTCCTTGCTCAATTCCGACTTCGACGCGGTGATCAACAACTCCGACGTGATCATCCTCGGCAACCGTGACGAGAAATTCCGCGCCCTGGTGCAGAACGTCCCGCACGGCAAGCAAGTGATCGACCTGGTCGGCTTCATGTCCAAGGCCACCAGCACGGATGGCCGGGCTGAAGGCATTTGCTGGTAACCGGCGGGTTGTAAGCGCTTCAAGCTGATCGCCAGCAAGCCGGCTCCTACAGATCACCGCAAATCTGTAGGAGCTGGCTTGCCAGCGATGGCGTACCTGAGATCGCCATCGCCGACAAGCCGGCTCCTACAGGGGCGCGAGACTTGCAACTGACTTTAGGATTCCGATTATGCACAGGCTAAAGAACGGCCTACTCCAGGCCGCCGGTTGGCTGTTTTATCTAAGTTTACTGATGGGCATCGCCATGGCGCTGCCTGTGTCCACGTTCGACTCCGAGTCGAAGGACTTCATTTTCCTGATCGGTATCGTCGGTATCTGGCGCTACTCGATGGGTGCCACGCACTTCCTGCGCGGCATGCTGTTCCTGTACGTGGTCTATCCGCACCTGCGGCGCAAAGTGCGCAAGCTGGGCAAGGCGGCGGACCCGTCCCACGTATTTTTGATGGTCACCAGTTTCCGTATCGACGCCCTGACCACCGCGCAGGTCTACAGCTCAGTGATCCGCGAAGCGATCGACTGCGAGTTGCCGACCACCGTGGTCTGCTCCATCGTCGAAATGTCCGATGAACTGCTGGTCAAGAGCCTGTGGAGCCGGATGAATCCGCCTGCCCGGGTGAAGCTCGACTTCGTGCGCATTCCCGGTACAGGCAAGCGCGATGGCCTGGCTTTCGGTTTCCGCGCCATCTCCCGTCACCTGCCGGACGACCGCGCCGTGGTGGCCGTGATCGATGGCGATACCGTGCTCGGCGAAGGCGTCGTGCGCAAGACCGTGCCGTGGTTCCAGCTGTTCGGCAACGTCGGTGGCCTGACCACCAACGAATTCTGCGAAGTGCGCGGCGGCTACATCATGAGCGAGTGGCACAAGCTGCGTTTCGCCCAGCGTCACATCAACATGTGCTCGATGGCCCTGTCCAAGCGCGTGCTGACCATGACCGGGCGGATGTCGGTGTTCCGTGCCACCGTGGTCACCAACCCGGAATTCATCGCCGACGTGGAAAGCGACTCGCTGCAACACTGGCGCCTGGGTCGTTTCAAGTTCCTCACCGGCGACGACAAGTCCAGCTGGTTCAGCCTGATGCGCCTGGGCTACGACACCTTCTACGTGCCTGATGCCGCGATCAACACCGTCGAGCATCCTCCGGAAAAGAGCTTCATCAAGGCCAGTCGCAAGCTGATGTTCCGCTGGTACGGCAACAACCTGCGGCAGAACTCCCGCGCACTCGGCCTGGGGGTCAAGCGCCTCGGTGCGTTCACATCCGTGGTGTTGTTCGATCAGCGCGTGTCGATGTGGACCTCCCTGCTGGGCCTGACCGTGGCGTTGATCGCCAGCTTCAAGTACGGCACCGCGTTCATCCTGGTGTACCTGCTGTGGATCGGCATCACCCGCCTGATCCTGACCCTGCTGCTGTCGTGCTCCGGCCACCGGATAGGTCCAGCCTACCCAGCGATTCTCTATTACAACCAGATCGTTGGCGCACTGGTGAAGATCTACGTGTTCTTCCGCCTCGACCAACAGTCCTGGACTCGCCAGCCCACTGCCCTGACCCGTGATCTCGCCAGCTTTCAACGTTGGTTCAACACCTGGTCGTCTCGGACCATGACCTTCTCCGCCGGCAGCATCTTTGTCGCCGTGCTGCTGATGATGGTCTGACCGCCCCCTTTTTGAATTAACCAGGAAATCGCCTTTATGAATACCGCCGTCAACGCCAACGTAGTGCACGAATCCGAAGCCCAGCGCCAACACGCCCGCGTGAAAATCCCGGCCAAGCTGCGTTTCTTCGGCCCTGACCGGACCCCGGTCGAGGCGCGAGTGATCGACCTTTCCGCCGGTGGCCTGGCCTTCAACGCCGGGCAACTGCCACTGAAAGTCGGCGACAAGTACAAGGCCCGACTGCAATTCGTCATCGACAACCTTGGCCTGGCCATGGACGTGGAATTGCAGGTACGTTCCTGCGATCGCGAGACCGGTCGCACCGGTTGCCAGTTCCAGAACCTGGAGCCGCAAGACATTTCGACCTTGCGCCACCTGATCACGTCGCACCTGGCCGGCGACATCGTCACCATCGGCGAAGTGCTGGCGACCCTGCAGCGCGACAACTTCACCAAGGCGCGCAAGAACAAGGATGGCGGTCACGGCATGAGCGCCTTCGGGCGCATGAAAGCGGTGACCTTCAGCCTGGGGATTTTTGTCGTCGGCCTGGCGGCGTTCGGCTTCATCTTCAAGTCGGTGTACGGCATGTACTTTGTCAGCCACGCCCAGGCGGGCATTGTCAGCGTGCCGGGTGTGAACATCACCATGCCCCGCGACGGCACCGTGCAGAGCCTGGTGAAAGCTGATGGCGTTGCCGCCAAAGGCGCGCCGCTGGCAACCTTCAGCACCAGCATGCTCGACGTGCTCAAAGGTCACCTGGAAGACGATCAACTGGCCCCGGCCAAGGTTGCAGAGCTCTTCGGCAAGCAAATGACGGGCACCCTGACGTCGCCTTGCGATTGCATCGTGGCCCAGCAAATGGTGTCCAACGGTCAATACGCCAGCAAGGGTGACGTGATCTTCCAGCTGGTGCCACGCAACACCGAAGCCAACGTCGAGGCGCGCTTCTCCTATCGCCAGTTCAGCGACGTATTGCCGGGCACCCCGGTGCGCTTCCAGATCGCCGGCGAAGACAAGACCCGCACCGGCAAAATCGTCAGCAGCACCAGCCTGAAAAGCGCCGACCTGTCCTCCGACATCCGCGTACTGATCCAGCCTGACGAAGCCCTGGGCAGCAACCTGGCCGGCCGTCCCGTGGAAGTGAACAGCGACCGTGGCCCTAACCTGAACTGGCTGATCGATAAAGCCATGGCTGCTGGTCTGTAACCGGAGGACATGCCTGTGACGATTCCACCAATCCTCAGAACACCAAAAGCCCTGTGGGAGCGAGCCTGCTCGCGAAGGGCTCAGCGCGGTCTGTCTGATGCACCAAGTGGTCTGCTTCGCGAGCAGGCTCGCTCCCACATGGGATCTCTGTGTGCAGTAGCATTGGCAGTCAGCCTGGCGGGTTGCGCCGGCCTGCCCGACCAGCGCCTGGCCAACGAAGCGCTCAAGCGTGGCGATACCGCCACCGCGGCGGCGAACTACCAGCAACTGGCGGAGCTGGGCTACAGCGAAGCCCAGGTCGGCCTGGCCGATATTCAGGTCGACAGCCGCGACCCGACGCAGATGAAACAGGCCGAGGCGACCTACCGCGCCGCCGCCAGCGTTTCACCGCGTGCCCAGGCACGCCTGGGTCGCCTGCTGGTGGCCAAACCTGGTTCAACCGAAGCTGAACAGCACGAAGCCGAAGGCCTGTTGAAAAAGGCCTCGGCCGCCGGTGAAGGCAACACCCTGATCCCGTTGGCGATGCTGTATCTGCAATATCCGCACAGCTTCCCCAACGTCAATGCGCAACAGCAGATCAGCCAATGGCGCGCCGAAGGCAAACCGGAAGCGGGTCTGGCGCAGGTGCTGCTCTATCGCACCCAAGGCACCTACGACCAGCATCTCGATGAAGTCGAAACGGTCTGCAAAGCCGCGCTCAACACCACCGACATCTGCTACGTCGAACTGGCCACGGTCTACCAGAAACAAGGTAAACCGGAACAACAGGCCGAGCTGATCAAGCAGATGCAGGGGGCGCACAGTCGCGGCACCGTCTCCGCCCAGCGGGTGGACAGTGTGGCTCGCGTGCTCGGCGATGCGAGCCTGGGCAAGACCGACGAAAAAACCGCGCAGTCGCTGCTCGAAGAGATCGCCCCCGGCTACCCCGCTTCCTGGGTCAGCCTGGCGCAACTGCTCTATGACTTCCCGGAACTTGGCGATGTCGACCAGATGATGAAGTACCTGGACAACGGCCGCGCCGCTGACCAACCGCGCGCCGAGCTGCTGCTGGGCAAGCTCTACTACGAAGGCAAGATGGTCCCGGCCGACGCCAAGGTCGCCGAGGAACACTTCCAGAAAGCAGTCGGCCGCGAAATCGCCGCCGATTACTACCTCGGCCAGATCTATCGCCGTGGCTACCTGGGCAAGGTCTACCCGCAGAAGGCCCTCGACCACCTGCTGACCGCTGCGCGCAATGGCCAGAACAGTGCCGACTTCGCCATCGCCCAACTGTTTTCCCAAGGCAAAGGCACCAAGCCTGACCCACTCAATGCGTACGTGTTCAGCCAGCTCGCCAAGGCCCAGAACACCCCGCAAGCCACCGAGCTTGCGCAAACACTTGAAGCCCAACTGCCACCTGCGCAGCTGGCCCAGGCCCAACGCCTGTTGAAACAGGAACAGGCCGTTCGCGGCAACTTGAGCCAGAACACGCTGCAACTGCACGCCCTGCAAGAAGAAGACGGCGAGGAATCCCTATGAAGTTGAATCCATTCATGAAGGCCGGTATCGGCCTGACGTTCGCGCTGATCTGGTCCTGCCCGACACTGGCGGCGATGACAGAAGAAACCAAGAACTACGGCCTGGACGTGAAAATCACCGGCCAGTCCGAGGACGACCGTGACCTCGGCACCCAGAGTGGCGGCGACGTCAACGGCCTGGGCCTGGACTTGCGCCCTTGGGTGTATGGCGAGAGCGGCGCGTGGAGCGCGTATGCCATGGGCCAGGCCGTGACGTCAACGGACATCATCGAGACCGACACCTTGCAGGAATCCGCCAGCGATGGCACGCAGAATACCGACAACAGCGACCGCAAAACCAAGAAGAACTACCTGGCGATGCGCGAGTTCTGGGTCGGCTACAGCGGCTTCACGCCCTACCCCGGCGAGATCCTCAAACTCGGTCGCCAGCGTCTGAACAACGATGACGGTCAATGGCGTGACACCAACATCGAAGCCCTGAACTGGACCTTCGACACCACGCTGTTGCGCGCCAACGCCGGTATCGCCGAACGCTTCAGCGAGTACCGCACCGACCTCAAGGAACTGGCACCCAAGGACAAGGACCGCCTGCACGCCTACGCCGATGCCGAATACCAGTGGACACCAGGTCATTGGGCCGGCATCCGCGGTCATCACACCCACGATGACGGCAAGCTGGACTACGCGCAGCCAGGGGTTGCCAGTGATTCGCTGGACAAGAAACAGAACGGCGACATCAGTTGGCTGGGCCTGCAGGCCAACAGCGACGCCTATAACTGGCGCAACACCAACACCTTCAACTACTGGGGCAGCATCACCGGCATGAGTGGCGACCGCGATACGGTCAACCCGCTGAACGTCGATGGAACCGCCCCCGCGCAACCCAAGAGCAGCGGCAATGTCGATGGCTGGGCTACCGACCTCGGTGTACGCCTGCGCCTGGATCCGCAATGGCAGGTCGGTGCCGCCTACGCCCGTGCCAGCGCTGATTACGAACAGAACGGCCTGGAAAGCAACCGCTCGAACTACACCGGTACCCGCTCGCGGGTGCACCGTTTCGGCGAAGCCTTCCGTGGCGAAATGAACAACATGCAATCGGCCACGCTGTTCGGTTCATGGATGCTTAACGACGAATACGACGCCAGCCTGATCTACCACAAATTCTGGCGTGTCGACGGTAACAAGCCGATCACCAGCGACGGCATTGACGCAGTGCAGAACAACACCGACGACGTTACCGGCGCCGTACTGTCCAGCACCTCCCTGCCGCTCAACGATGGCGACAAAGACCTCGGCCAGGAAATGGATCTGGTAGTCACCAAGTACTTCAAGCAAGGCCTGTTGCCGGCGGCGTTGAGCCAGAAGATCGATGAACCTTCGGCCCTGGTGCGCTTCCGCGGCGGTGTGTTCAAACCGGGCGATGCCTATGGCAAAGAAGTCGATTCGTACATGCACCGCGCGTTCGTCGACGTGGTCTGGCGCTTCTGATGCACATTGCGAAGGGAGTCTCCCAGATGAATCATCAAGCCATGAAAGGCTCGATCAGCCTGTTGGCCGGCGCGTTGCTACTGGCCAGCGCGGCCAGCTTCGCCAACGCAGCGCAGGCCAATGTGGAGTCGGCGGCGCCTCAAGCAACCAAGCCGGCCACCATGGCCAAGGGACTGCAACACGCCAGGACCTACACCGTCAGCAGCGCGCCGGTCGCGCCGCTGGAGTTGGCCAAGCCGAAACTGCCGGACACCTCGGGCTACACCGCCGAGGCGATCGCCGCGAAAATCGTGCGCACAAAGGCCGGCAAGATCAGCGTGCGCCGGATGATGCAAGAGAACGCCCTGAAGGACTTCATCGGTGGCGACAACAAGATGGCCGAGTGGGTGGTGCGTCAGCACGGCATCCCACAGGCGATCTTCGTCGACGACGGCTACATGAACCTCAAGGACCTGGCCAAGAAGCTGCCCAAGCAGTACTTCAGCGAAACTTCGCCGGGCGTATTCCTGGCCAGATTGCCGATCGTCGTGGGTGAGAAAGGCATCCTGGAAATCGACCAACAGACCCAGGAACTGCGCCTGTCCCAGGAGGCCGGGTCGTTCCTGGTCAACGACGGCCAGTTGTTCGTGCGTGATACCAAGGTCACTGGCTGGAGCGAGAAGGCGAACGGCCCGGCGGCCTTCAAGTCGCCCAAGGAATTCCGCCCGTTCCTGCTGGCCTGGGGTGGCACCGAGACCTACATCGCCAACAGCAAGATGGCCAGTTTCGGCTACGCCAACAGTAAGTCCTACGGTGTGAGTATTTCCCAGTACACGCCGAACATGGCGAAGGTGCTCAAGCGTCCTGAACCGACCGGCTGGATCATTGGTTCCGAATTCTCGGACATGTGGTACGGCTTCTACTGCTACGAAACCCGCGATTTCGTGGTCAAGGGCAACACCTACAAGGACAACATCGTCTACGGCATTGACCCGCATGACCGTTCCCATGGCCTGATCATTGCCGACAACACGGTGCATGGCACGAAGAAGAAGCACGGGATCATCATTTCCCGTGAGGTCAACGACAGCTTCATCTTCAACAACCGCAGCTACGACAACAAGTTGTCGGGCATCGTGATCGACCGTAACAGCATCAACAACCTGATCGCCTACAACGAGATCTACCAGAACCACACCGACGGCATCACTCTCTACGAGAGTGGCGACAACCTGCTGTGGGGCAACAAGGTGATCAGCAACCGGCGCCATGGCATCCGCGTTCGTAACAGCGTGAACATCCGCCTCTACGAAAACATCGCCATGGCCAACGGCCTGACCGGCGTCTACGGGCACATCAAGGACCTGAGCGACACCGACCGTGACATCAAGCTCGACCCGTTCGACGCCCAGGTGTCGCTGATCGTGGTCGGCGGTGAACTGGCGGCCAACGGCAGTGGCCCGCTGTCCATCGACTCGCCGTTGAGCGTCGAGTTGTATCGCGTGTCCATGCTCGCACCGACCAAAACCAGCGGCATCAGCTTCACGGGGATCCTCGGCGAGCGCCAGGATGAAATTCTCGACCTGCTGGTGCGCCAGCAGAAAGCCGTGCTGATCGACCCTGTCGAACGCCAGACCGAAATGCAGGACTGAGGATAATTTTATGCACCCACACTTGATCAAATTACTCAGCCTGTCGGCCCTGACCGCCGGCATTCTCGCCGCCAGCGGCGGTGTGCGAGCAGACGATGCTGCCGGTAACGTAAGTCCACCGAAATTCAGCGCCGAACCGTGCTGCAGCCTGTGCCCCGCGGCCCACGATCCGAAGAACTACACCACGCGCTACCAGCAGAACTTCACCACCCTGGTGCAGGCTCAAGGCGACTGGTTGTTTCGTACCCAGGAAGACTTGCGCACCGAATTCGACACCACGCCCGCCGGCTACAAGCGCATGAAGCAACTGCACGATGCGTTCAAGAGCAAAGGCGTGGAACTCGTGGTGGTTTATCAACCCACCCGTGGCCTGGTGAACCGCAACAAGTTGAACCCGGCAGAGAAAGCCAGCTTCGACTTCGACAAGGCATTGAAGAACTACAAGACCATGCTCGGCCGCTTCGCGCAGATGGGTTACGTGGTGCCGGACCTGTCGCCGCTGACCAACGAACAGCTGCCCGAGACCCTGCCCGCCCACGACTTCTACTTCCGTGGCGACCAGCACTGGACGCCTTATGGCGCGCAGCGCACGGCGAAAATCGTGGCCGAGAAGGTCAAGCAGATTCCGGCCTTCGCCGACATTCCCAAGCGCGAATTCGAGACCCACAAGTCGGGTCGCATGGGCAAGAACGGAACGTTGCATAACATGGCCGGTCAACTCTGTGGCACCAGCTATGCGGTCCAGTACATGGATCAATTCACCACCGAACCCAAGGGTGAGGCAGGTGATGGCGATCTGTTCGGCGAATCCGGCAATCCGCAGATCACCCTGGTCGGCACCAGTCACAGCGGCAAGAACTACAACTTCTCCGGTTTCCTCGAAGAGGCCATCGGCGCCGATGTGCTCAACGTAGCCTTCCCCGGCGGCGGCCTGGAAGGTTCGATGCTGCAGTACCTGGGCAGCGACGAGTTCCAGAAGACTCCACCGAAAATTCTCATCTGGGAATTCTCGCCGCTCTATCGCCTGGACCAGGAAACCATCTACCGCCAGATGATGGCGCTGCTGGACAACGGTTGCGAAGGCAAGGCTGCACAGTTGTCCGGCAGCACCACCCTGAAACCTGGCAAGAACGAACTGATGGTCAACAGCAAAAACCTGAATCTGCAAAACAGCAGTCACCAGGTCGACATCCGCTTCGCCGACACCTCGGTGAAAACCCTGCAAGCCACCCTCTGGTACATGAACGGGCGCCACGAGGACATCAAGATCGAAAAACCGGAAACTTCCGACACCGACGGGCGTTTCGCCTTCGAGTTGCGCACGGACGAAGACTGGGCCTCGCAGAATCTGCTGGCCGTCGAAATCCAGGGGCCTGAAAAAGCAGGCGCCGCGCCACAGAAAGTCGAAGCGAAAGTCTGCAAACGCAACGTATTCCCGGACGCTGGGCAACGTACCGCTTCAGCCGGGCAATGAGGTCTGCTATGCAAAATCCGAACTTGAAAAAACTGTTGGCGCCGACGCTTTTGAGCCTGGCGATGTTCGCCGGCGCAACTCAAGCCGCGGCGCCATTGCGTCCGCCGCAGGGTTACTTCGCGCCCATCGAGAAAGTCAAAGCCGGCGACAAGAGCGAAGACTGTGATGCGATGCCGACACCGTACACCGGCTCGCTGCAATTTCGCAGCAAGTACGAAGGCTCGGACAAAGCGCGTTCAACGCTGAACGTGCAATCGGAAAAAGCCTTTCGTGACAGCACCGCCGACATCACCAAGATCGAGCGCGGTACCAGCAAGCGCGTCATGCAGTTCATGCGCGATGGTCGTCCGGAACAGCTGGAATGCACGTTGAACTGGTTGACTGCATGGGCCAAGGCGGATGCCTTGATGTCCAAGGACTTCAACCACACCGGCAAGTCGATGCGCAAATGGGCATTGGGCAGCATGGCGTCTTCGTACATCCGCCTGAAATTCTCCGACTCCCGTCCGCTGGCCAACCATCAGCAGGAGTCGCAGCTGATTGAGGCCTGGTTCAGCAAGATGGCCGATCAGGTGGTCAGCGACTGGGACAACCTGCCGCTGGAAAAAACCAACAACCACTCGTACTGGGCAGCCTGGTCGGTGATGGCAACGTCCGTCGCCACCAACCGCCGCGACCTGTTCGACTGGGCCGTCAAGGAATACAAGGTCGGCGTCAATCAGGTCGACGCCCAGGGATTCTTGCCGAACGAACTCAAGCGCCAGCAACGGGCGCTGGCCTATCACAACTACGCCCTGCCGCCGCTGGCGATGATCGCCAGTTTCGCCCAGGTCAATGGCGTGGATCTGCGCCAGGAAAACAACAGCGCGCTCAAGCGCCTGGGTGATCGCGTGCTGGCCGGGGTGAAAGATCCTGACGAGTTCGAAGAAAAGAACGGCAAGGAACAGGACATGACCGACCTGAAGGTCGACTCGAAATTCGCCTGGCTCGAACCGTTCTGCACGCTCTACACCTGCTCGCCGGATGTGCTGGAGAAGAAGCACAAGATGCAACCGTTCAAGACCTTCCGCCTCGGCGGTGACCTGACCAAGGTCTATGACCCGGCGAACGAGAAGGGTAACAAAGGCAGTTGAGTCAACGCTGATCGTTCCCACGCTCTGCGTGGGAATGCAGCCCGTGACGCTCCGCGTCACATGCCGAAGCGGACGCAGAGCGTCCATTGAGGCATTCCCACGCAGAGCGTGGGAACGATCATGTATCTCTCCGGATTTTGCGGGGGGTTTGGGGGGGCCGTTGGCCCTTGAATGTAGTTTCAGACAAGGAGAGATCGGGATGGTGTTTTCATCCAACGTGTTCCTGTTTTTGTTCTTGCCGATCTTTCTCGGCTTGTACTACTTGAGCGGGCAACGCTATCGCAATTTGCTGCTGCTGATTGCCAGCTATATGTTCTACGCCTGGTGGCGTGTGGACTTCCTCGCACTGTTCGCGGCGGTCACGCTGTGGAACTACTGGATCGGCCTGAAAGTCGGTGCCGCCGGCGTCAGGACCAAACCGGCGCAGCGCTGGCTGCTGCTGGGCGTTGCCGTCGACCTGTGTATCCTCGGCTACTTCAAGTACGCCAACTTCGGCGTCGACAGCATCAACGCCATGATGACCTCGGTCGGTCTTGAGCCATTCATCCTGACCCACGTGCTGCTGCCGATCGGTATCTCGTTCTACATCTTCGAGTCCATCAGCTACATCATCGACGTCTACCGTGGTGATACCCCGGCGACTCGCAACCTGATCGACTTCGCAGCGTTCGTGGCGATCTTCCCGCACCTGATCGCCGGTCCCGTGTTGCGTTTTCGCGACCTGGCCGACCAGTTCAACAACCGCACCCATACCCTCGACAAGTTCTCCGAGGGCTGCACGCGGTTCATGCAGGGTTTCATCAAGAAGGTCTTCATCGCCGACACCCTCGCGGTGGTGGCTGACCATTGCTTCGCCCTGCAAAACCCGACCACGGGTGATGCCTGGCTCGGCGCCCTCGCCTACACCGCGCAGTTGTACTTCGACTTCTCCGGCTACAGCGACATGGCCATCGGCCTGGGCTTGATGATGGGTTTCCGCTTCATGGAAAACTTCAAGCAGCCGTACATCAGCCAGTCAATCACCGAGTTCTGGCGCCGCTGGCACATCAGCCTGTCGACCTGGCTGCGTGACTACCTGTACATCACCCTGGGCGGTAACCGCAAAGGCACGCTGACCACCTATCGCAACCTGTTCCTGACCATGCTGCTCGGTGGCCTTTGGCACGGTGCGAACATCACCTACATCGTCTGGGGTGCGTGGCACGGCATGTGGCTGGCGATCGAGAAAGCCATCGGCCTGAACACTTCGCCGCGCAGCTTCAACCCGATCCGCTGGGCACTGACCTTCCTGCTGGTGGTGATGGGCTGGGTGATCTTCCGTGCGGAAAACCTGCACGTGGCCGGTCGCATGTACGGCGCCATGTTCAGCTTCGGCGAATGGTCGCTGTCGGAACTCAACCAGGCCAGCCTCACCGGCTTGCAGATCGCAACCCTGATCGTGGCCTACGTAACCCTGGCGTTCTTCGGCCTGCGTGATTTCTACAGCAATCAGCCACCGGTCAAGACCAAGCCTGCGGTGAACGTCGATGCAGACGGTCCGGCCGCCGCAACAGCCGGCACGATCAAAGCCGTGCCTGGGGATAACCCGGCGAGCATCCACCAGCCTGGCTACACCGTCGGCGTCGAAGCCCAGGTGCAACCGGCCTACTGGACTGCTGACTGGTCACGCTACGCAATGCGTGCCCTGGTGCTGCTGCTGTTCATCGCCTCGATTCTCAAACTCTCGGCGCAAAGCTTCTCGCCGTTCCTTTACTTCCAGTTCTGAGGGATCTGACCATGACCCGCTCATTACGCATCTTCTACATCGCCCTGTTCCTGGTGACGCTGCTGGCCCTGGGCCTGTGGTCGGTCCGCAGCTTCCTCGGCTTCAGCACCAACGCCGATGCGACAGTGCTCAACGGCCGCTGGACCAAGGCCGTGGAGACGCACTACGACGAGGAATTCCCGATCAAGCGCCTGGGCACCAACCTCTGGGCCGCGCTGGATTTCAAACTGTTCAACGAAGGTCGTCCTGGCGTTGTGCTCGGTCGCGACCAGTGGCTGTACAGCGATGAAGAATTCCATCCGGTCGTCAACGAAGAGCTGAACCTGCAAGGCAACTACGCGCTGGTCGAAGGCGTGCGTCAAACCCTGAAGGACAAAGGCGTGAAACTGGTGATGGCGGTGGTTCCGGCCAAGGTGCGCCTGTACCCGGAACACCTGGGTGAGGCGAAACCGGCCAGCATCCACGCCAACCTTTACCAGGACTTCCACAAGCGCCTGGCCGCTAACCGCATCCTTGCCCCTGATTTGCTGGGCCCCTTGCAAGCGGCCAAAAACGACGGCAAGCAAGTGTTCCTGCGTACCGACACCCACTGGACCCCGGAAGGCGCCGAGGTTGCCGCCGATCGCCTGGCCAAGACCATTGCCGACAAGTACCCGCTGAGCGGCGAACCGCAAGACTTCGTCACCGAGCCTGCGGAAAAAATCACCCACAAAGGCGACCTGCGCCTGTTCCTGCCGCTGGACCCGCTGTTCGAAAACCTGATGCCGGCGCAAGAGCCTTTGCAGAAGCGCAACACCGTTGCCGCGCAAGACCAGCCGGCTGGTGACGATGCCCTGTTCGCCAACACCGAAGTACCGGTTGCGCTGATCGGCACCAGCTACAGCGCCAACCCGAACTGGAACTTCGTCGGCGCGCTGAAACAAGCCCTGCGCAGCGACGTGGTCAGTTACGCCGAAGACGGCCACGGCCCGATCCTGCCGATGCTCAGCTACCTCAAGAGCGACGCATTCAAGAACAGCCCGCCACAAGTGCTGATCTGGGAATTTCCTGAACGTTATCTGCCTGTGAACAACGAAATCGGCGACGCCGACCCGCAGTGGGTCGCAGAGCTTAAACAAGCCGGTGCCCGCCAACAAAACGTAGCCGCAAACACTAAATCCGAGACGCCCGACCGGGCGCAAAACTGAAAGAGAGAGGTAATACCATGACTTTCAAGACTACTCCTCGCCGTCTCGCCAAGACTTTTGCTCTGGTTGCTGGTATGAGCGTGCTTTCGATGCAAGCGTTCGCCGCTGGCGACGCCGCGCTGTACGGCCCGACCGCACCGAAAGGCTCGTCCTTCGTGCGCATCTACAATGCCAGTAACGCCGAAGTCAGCGCCACCGTCGGCAGCACCAACCTGAGCGATGTCGCGCCACTGTCCAGCAGCGACTTCAGCTTCATGCCGGGCGGTGACTACAGCGCCAAGGTCGGCAGCCAGACGCTGCCGGTGAAACTGGCCGGCGACCACTATTACACCCTGGTCAACAACGCCAGCGGCGCCCCGCAACTGATCGAAGAGCCGCCGTTCCGGAACAAGCAGAAATCCCTGGTACGCGTGCAGAACCTCAGCGACAAGGCGCTGACCCTGAAAACCGCCGACGGCAAGACCGACGTGGTCCCGAACGTGGCCGCCAAGGGCCGTGGCGAGCGTGAAATCAACCCGGTGAAGGTCAGCCTGGCGCTATACGATGGCGCAACGAAAGTTGGCGACGTGAAGCCAGTCGCCCTGGAACGCGGTGAAGCCGCGGTGCTGTACGTCACCGGCAGCGGCAGCAGCCTGTCGCCGGTCTGGGTAAAACGCCCGGTATCGACGCGCTAATCATTTTTTCCAGAGGATGAAACACAGTCCCCTGTAGGAGCTGCCGCAGGCTGCGATCTTTTGATCTTCAATGATTTTCAAGAACGTCAAAGATCAAAAGATCGCAGCCTTCGGCAGCTCCTACCCAGGACAGTCAGCCTTTGGACACGGAACAAGAACAAGAGTGAAACGACACAGCGTTCGTAGCTCTAACCAAACGATTTTCAAGGAGTAACAAACATGATTCCGGTGATCTTGTCAGGTGGTAGTGGCTCACGTCTTTGGCCGCTTTCCCGTAAGCAATTCCCGAAACAGTTCCTGGCCCTGACCGGCGAGCACACCCTGTTCCAGCAAACCCTGGAACGCCTGGTGTTCGACGGTATGGACACACCGATCGTGGTCTGCAACAAGGACCATCGCTTCATCGTCAACGAGCAACTGGCCGCTCGCAAACTGGAAACCCAGCGCATCCTGATGGAACCGTTCGGCCGCAACACTGCGCCGGCCGTGGCCCTCACCGCGATGATGCTGGTCAACGAAGGCCGCGACGAACTGATGCTGGTGCTGCCAGCCGACCACGTGCTGGAAGACCAGAAAGCCCTGCAACGCGCCCTGGCGTTGGCCACCGTCGCCGCCGAAAACGGCGAAATGGTGCTGTTCGGCGTACCGGCCACCAAACCGGAAACCGGTTATGGCTACATCAAGTCGACCAACGATTCGCTGCTGCCCGAAGGCGTCAGCCGCGTTTCGCACTTCGTCGAAAAACCGGACGTCAAACGCGCCACCGAATATGTCCAGTCCGGCGGTTACTTCTGGAACAGCGGCATGTTCCTGTTCCGCGCCAGCCGCTTCCTCGAAGAGCTGAAGAAACACGACCCGGATATCTATGACACCTGCCTGTTGACCCTGGAGCGCAGCGCTCAAGACGCCGACACCGTCAGCATCGACGAAGCCACGTTCGCCTGCTGCCCGGACAATTCCATCGACTATTCGGTGATGGAAAAGACCCAGCGCGCCTGCGTCGTGCCATTGACTGCAGGCTGGAGTGATGTCGGCTGCTGGTCGTCGTTGTGGGAAGTGAACGCAAAAGATGCCAATGGCAACGTCACCAAAGGCGACGTGGTGATCCAGGACAGCAAGAATTGCATGATCCACGGCAACGGCAAGCTGGTCTCGGTGATCGGCCTGGAAAACATCGTCGTGGTCGAGACCAAGGACGCCATGATGATTGTCCACAAGGACAAGGTCCAGGGCGTCAAGCAGATGGTCAACACCCTCAACGAACAGGGCCGCAGCGAAACCCAGAACCACTGCGAAGTCTATCGTCCATGGGGCTCCTACGACTCGGTGGACATGGGCGGGCGCTTCCAGGTCAAGCACATCTCGGTCAAGCCGGGCGCGTGCCTGTCGCTGCAGATGCACCACCACCGCGCCGAGCACTGGATCGTTGTCAGCGGCACGGCTGAAGTGACCTGCGATGAGAATGTGTTCCTGTTGACCGAAAACCAGTCGACCTACATTCCGATCGCTTCGGTTCACCGTTTGCGCAACCCGGGCAAGATTCCGCTTGAGATCATCGAAGTGCAATCGGGCAGCTATCTGGGCGAAGACGATATCCAGCGCTTTGAAGATATCTACGGTCGCACCGCGCCGATCGAGAGTGGCGTTTCGGTAAAGACCATCGCGCAGTAAGCGAGCGCTGAAATAAAAGCCCCCGCCCGGTTCACTGCGTCCCCTATCCGCAGTGAGTTGGGCGGGGGTTTTTTTTTCCGGGGTTTTGTGTTGTCAGACCTGGCCCCTTCGCGAGCAGGCTCGCTTCCACAGGGTTTTGAGTCGGTCACAAACTTTGTGGTCAACTCCGGTCCACTGTGGGAGCGAGCCTGCTCGCGAAGGGGCCAGCACATCCACCGCAAATCTCACCCATCGCCAACCTCCCCCACGCTTAGGTAGGATGACCCTCTATCCCCCCGAGGTTTGCGCATCATGTTCATCGGTGTCCTGCTGGTCATCACCTGGCTGATCCTGTTGCTGCGCTATCCGGCCAAGGCCTTGCCGGTGTCCATGGCGGCTGCCTTGGGCCTGGGCATCGTCGCTACCTGGGTCATCTGGATGGACCACCGCGAGCTCAAGCAACTGGAGCGCCTGGAATTGCGCATCAGCTACGCACCGCAACACTGCCCGGCAGACCGACCGCTGCAACTGACCCTGAACAACGGCAACGATGTACCGCTGACCGAATTGCGCTGGCGTGTTGCCGCTTATGCACCGGGCGACACGGTCAATCTCGCCGACAATCAGTACACCGCCCCACGCTACCGCGGACCTGGCGAATTGCAGGCCGGTGGCAACTGGGAAGACTGCTTGCCGCTGCCGCCCCTGCGGCCCGGCTATCGCCCGGAAACTTTGGAGTTTCGCGCCGAGCGTTTGCAGGGTAGTTTCTCGGACTGACCTCACCTTACCTTTCCGCACAAGGACCGCGCCATGCCCGTTGCGTTGATTACCGGATGTTCCAGCGGCATCGGCCGCGCCCTCGCCGATGCGTTCAAGGCTGCTGGCTACGAAGTCTGGGCCAGCGCCCGCAAGGCTGAAGATGTCGCAGCGCTGACCGCGGCCGGTTTTATCGCCGTGCAACTGGACGTCAACGATGGCCAGGCACTCGAACAGTTGAGCGAACGCATCAACCAGCAACATGGCGGCCTCGATGTGCTGGTCAACAACGCCGGCTACGGCGCCATGGGGCCGTTGCTCGATGGCGGTGTGCAGGCGATGCAGCGTCAGTTCGAAACCAACGTGTTCGCCATCGTTGGCGTGACCCGTGCGTTGTTTCCCGTGTTGCGACGGGCCAAAGGCATCGTGGTGAACATCGGCAGCGTTTCGGGAATTCTGGTCACGCCGTTTGCAGGTGCTTACTGCGCGTCCAAAGCCGCGGTGCATGCCCTGAGCGATGCCTTGCGCATGGAACTGGCGCCCTTTGGGGTGCGGGTGATGGAAGTCCAGCCCGGTGCCATCGCCTCCAGTTTCGCCAAGAATGCCGGCCACGAAGCCGAGCAGTTGATCAGCGAACAATCACCCTGGTTCCCGCTGCGCGAGGGCATCCGCGCTCGGGCCAAGGCTTCCCAGGACAACCCGACACCGGCCAGTGAGTTTGCCGCCGGATTGCTCAAGGCCGTGCAGCAGAGCAAGCCACCGCGCCTGCTTCGATTGGGCAATGGCAGCCGGGCATTGCCGTTGATGGCAGGGTTGTTGCCCAAGGGCTTGCTGGAGTCGGCGTTGATGAAGCGGTTCGGCTTGCGCGGGCAGCTCTGAGCCCGGGTCGACACCATCGCGGGCAAGCCCTGTGCATGACCTCTGGGAGCGAGCCTGCTCGCGAAGGCGCCAAAACAGACTCCACAGAATTCAAGGAATCAAACATGACCGACTACAACGAATACTTCGACGAAGTGATCCAGGCGCACGTCGCCATCGAACAATGGCTGGCCAAGGAACGCGACCCGGCCGAACTCGAACAATTACTAAGGCGTTTTTCGCCACAGTTTTCCATGGTCTCGCCGTTGGGCCGGGTGCTGGATTTCGATGCGTTGAACGAGTTGTTCCTGATGGCCGCAGGCAAGAAGCTTGGGTTGCGCATCGAACTTGGCGAGTTGAGCGGCATTGCCTTGCACAACGGCGGCGCAACCGTGAGTTACCGAGAACAACAGACCGATGCCACCGGCCTGCATTCCGATCGCCGCTCGACCGTGGTGTTCGAGAAGGTAGAAGGCAAGATTCTTTGGCGGCATCTGCATGAGACGTTTTGTTGAAACCTACAATGCGTTGACAACCACCGTACAGGTAATCCCCGCCGCCAACAGCACGCCCTCCGGCACTTCATCGATGTGAATCCGCACCGGCACGCGCTGCGCCAGGCGCACCCAGTTGAAGGTCGGATTCACGTCGGCAACCAGCTCGCGACTTTCCGGATTGTCGCGGTCGTAGATGCCTCGCGAGATGCTTTCCACATGGCCCTTGAGCACTTCACCGCTCATCAGTTGCATGTCGGCCTTATCGCCCACGCGCACGTGGGGCAGTTTGGTTTCTTCGAAGAAGCCGTAGACCCAGAACGAGTTCATGTCGACCACGGCCATCTTCGCTTCGCCGATGCGCGCGTAATCGCCGCGATGCACATTCAGGTTGGTCACGTAGCCGTCGACGGCTGCACGCACTTCAGTGCGCTTGAGGTTGAGTTCGGCGGCTTCCAGTTGGGCCTGGGCGTGCTGGTAGTCGGCCAGGGCCGAGTCGGCGAGGTTGCTGGCGTCGTCGCGGTTTTCCCTGGAGATCACCAGGTTGTCCATATCGGCGCGGCGATGGGCATTGACCTTGCGCATCTCCCAGGTGGCCTTGCGCGACGCCACCAATGACTGCGCCTGCTTGACCGCGAGGCGGTAGTGCTCGGGGTCGATCTGCATCAGCAAGTCGCCCTTCTTCACCAACTGGTTATCGCGCACGGGCACGTTCACCACTTCGCCCGTGACATCGGCGGCAACGTTGATGATGTCGGCGCGCACCCGGCCATCGCGGGTCCAGGGGGTGTTCATGTAGTGCTCCCACAGGGAGCGACCGATCCCTATCGCGAGGGCCAGCACCAACAGGGTCGCGAGTAGGCTGAAAAGCTTTTTCATCAGGGCATTCTCAGTGGTAGAGAGTCAACGGTAGACCGTCAGCGCCAGGGCGCCGAACAGACAGGTAAAGAGGCTCAGGCGCAGCAGCGCCGGGTGCCAGAAGAAGCGGTACAGGTCGAAGCCGGACAGAAATCGGTCCAGAGCCCAGGCCAACGCCGCCGCGATGAAAAACATCAGGGTCATGGTCGGCATGTACACGCCGTGGAAGGCGATTTCACGAGGCATGTTCAAGTCCTTTGGGCTTGGTATTGGCGTAGGCGGTGAGCGGTGATTGCGGGTCGAGCAACGAGGTGCGGATAAAGTGCAGGTAGCTCTTGACCCGGCGCAGCGCCGACGTGTCGAAGTGCGGGGCAAAGGGTTCGTCGGTAGCTTGTACGCGGCTGATGGCGTGATCGACGGCGATCAGGGCGCGCTCCAGATTGCTCTGGCCCGGTTGCAGGAACAGCCGCACCAGCGAACGGCCCATCACACGGATCGACTGGCGCCATGGCTGGGACTCGGCGTACGCCGGATGCACCGGCAGGATCGCCTGCTCCTTGCGCAACTCGATGATGGCGTGCCCGACCTCCAGTACCACAAACATCCAGCGCAGCAGATCGCGCTGGACCTGTGGCTGCCCCGCCGCGAAGCCGTAGGCCTGATGCACCAGGTCGCGGGTGCGGCTTTCGAAACGCGACGCCAGTCCCTTGAGCTTGCCGCTGATGGCGTAGACCACCTGGCCACGCAAGTCCTGCTCCAGGCGCCGCCACAGCCAGCGACTGTTCGGCGGCAGAATGATCGCGCCGGCCGCCGCGCACACCAGCATGCCAAGCACCATGGCGATGTAGTCGTTGATGAAGGTGTACGGGTTGTAGACCGTGAGGTTGTCCGGCACCGAACCGGTGCTGAAGAAGATCAGCAAGCCGAGGCCGACACCGGCATATTGCGGCCGCGAGCTCAGGAATGAACCGAGCACGATCACCGGTGCGAGCATCACACACAGCAACGGGAAGCCGTCGATCCAGGGGAAGATAAAAAACATCTCGACGAAACCGATCAGCGCCCCGAGAAACGTCCCGCAGGCCATCTGGAACGCCATGCGCTTGGGGTTCGGCGTGGCGGCGGACAAGCCGACGGTGGCGGCGGCGATCAATGTCATGGTCGCCCCGCTCGGCCATGCCGTCGCCACCCAATAACTGCCCAGCACCACCAGGATGAATGCGGCCCGAATCCCCGAGGCGGCCGACACCAGCCAGTTGGTTTGCGGTGTGAACGGTTCGTCCCAGCGCTCGCGTTCATGGCTGTGATCGGCCAGGGATGCGTGGGTCTGTGCATAACTGTGCAAGTCGTCGACGAAGCGATAGAGCAATTCGTACGCCGTGTGGAAGTCCAGCAGTTCGGCATCGCTCGGACCGCCCTCCTGGAAGATCGCGCGCAGGCTTCGTACCCGCGCCGGCAAACCGGCCTTGTAGGCTGTCAGCGCCGTGACCAGGCGCGCCGCGTCGGCACTGGTCAGCGCACGGCCGCTAAAGCCATCGAGCAGTTCGGCGAGGTCTTGCAAGCCTGGTTTGATGGCCGCCACGGCGTGATCGGTGTCACTGCTGCGCAGGCGTTCGAGCAACTGGTGCAAGGCGTTGAAACGCGTGGTGATCCCCATGAACTCGCTGTTCAAGCGGCTGAGCCGACCGTTGCGCCGACGCATGTGCGGGTCTTCGAACACGGTGACGCTGCGCAGCCCTTCCAGGCCCACCGCTTCGGCGATGAAGCGCACGTTACCGGCCTCGAAGGCCTCGCGCTGACTGCGACCGCGCAAACCATCGGTGACGAACAGGGCAAATATCCCGAAGCGCTGATACAAGGCATTGCGCATCGCGGCACTGGCGGTTTGCGGCAAGATCGCGGCGCTGACCAGGGTCGCGCAGAGAATCCCCAGGGAGATTTCCAGCACCCGCCAGACCGCCGCCATGAACGCACCGTCTGGATGGGCCAGCGCTGGCAACCCGACCATCGCGGCGGTGTAGCCGGCCAACACAAAGCCGTAGGCGCGGAAGTTGCGGCAACGCGCCGCGCCGGCCGAGCAGATACCCACCCAGATCGCCAGCGAACCGAGGAACAGTTCGGTGTTCTGCGCAAACAGGGCGATCAACGCCACCATCACCGTCGAACCGGCCAAGGTGCCCAGAAAGCGATAGAAACTCTTGGCGAACACCTGGCCGCTTTGCGGCTGCATGACGATGAACACGGTGATCATCGCCGTTCGCGGCTGCGGCAATTCCAGGCGCATGGCCAGCCACAGGGTCAGGAAGGCTGCGATCAATACCTTGAAAATGTAGACCCAGGTCACGCCGTCGCTGCGTGCCCAGTCGAAGAAACCCCGGCGCCATTCAAGGGAGTACAGCCAGCGCAAGGGTGCGGGCAAGGGCGTCATCAGATCCTGCTCATTGGATAAAAGGTCAGACTCAGTACCTGTGGGAGCGAGCCTGCTCGCGAAAGCGGTGTGTCAGGCGACAACTTCTTTGACTGACAAGGCCTCTTCGCGAGCAGGCTCGCTCCCACTGGGGTTATGTTCAACGCAAAAGGACCGGGGTTTTCGGTGCAGCGGTCTGGCTGTCTTTCGGCACATCGTTGCCTGCACCGAGCCCGCCGCCCAACGCCGTCACCAACTCGGCATGGGCGCTGAGGCGCGCTGCCTGCACCTGCTGCTGCACCTGCTGCTGCTTGAACAACAGCGTCTGCGCATTGAGCACGTTGAGGTAATCGGTGAGCCCGCGCTGATAAGCGATCGTCGCGATGTCATAGGTTCTCTGTGCAGTGGCAACCGACTCGGCGGCGAAGGCCTGCTGCTTGTCCATGGACTCGCGACGAATCAACTGGTCAGAGATGTTCTTCAGGGCATTGACCAGGGTCTGGTTGTACTTGGCCACGGCAATGTCATAACCCGCCGAAGCCTCGCCCAGCTCCGCGCGCAAACGGCCGCCGTCGAAGATCGGCAGGGATATCGCCGGGCCGACGCTGTAGTTGAGCTTCCTGCCGGTCAGGAACTCCAGCGCCCCGCCACCGGTGGCCATGTAGCCCAGGCTGCCGACCAGATCGACGTTGGGATAGAAGCCTGCATGCGCCACGTCGATGCCCCGTGCTTGCGCCGCCACTTGCCAGCGGCTGGCGACAACGTCCGGACGTTGCCCGAGCAACTGCGCCGGCAACGACGACGGCAGTTTGAGCGCTGCACCCAGTGACAGGGTCGGCCGTTGCAATTGCGCCCCCTGCCCCGGCCCAAAGCCTGCGAGTGCGGCCAGTTGGTTACGGCTCAGGGCGATTTCCTCGTCCAGTGCATCGATCTGGCGATGGGTTTCCGGCAGGGGCGTCTCGGCCTGGCTGACTTCGAAATGGGTCCCGATGCCGCCGTTCAGGCGCTTGTGCGCCAGATCCAGGATTTGCTGTTGTTGCTTCAATGTCGCTTCGACGATGTCCCGCTGCGCGTAATGCAACGAGAGCTCGATGTAGACGCGCACGATGTTGTTCTGTAATTCGAGCTGCGCCTGACGCGCTTCGGCGACGGTCATGTGGGCCATGTCCACGGCGCGCTCGGTGGCATTGCTTTCACGACCCCAGAGGTCGAGGGCGTAACTGAAGCCCAGCGCGGCGTTGTTGTCCCAGGTCGTGCTGTTGGCCAGATCGCCGGGGCCGTAGAACTGATCGGTGGGCCAGTTGTGGCGCTTGAGGGTGGATTGGCCGTTGATCTGCAACGACTCGGCCGACTCGGCCACACCGGCGATGGAATTGGCCTGACGCACCCGCGCGGCGGCCATGGCCATGGTCGGGCTGCCTTGCACGGCGAGGTCGATCCAGCGATTCAGTTGCGGATCGCCATAAGCCTGCCACCATTGAGCGGTGGGCCAATGCGCATCCTGCGCGGCGCTCTGGATGGCTTCGTCGGTGGCCAGCGAATCAGCCTCCAGCGCCTTGCCCTGCGGGGCGATACCTCCGGTTCCGATGCAGCCGCTGATTACCAGGGTTAAAGCCAGAATACTGAGGGGTTGAAGCGCTCTGCTGATGCGACGCGGCACTGCTGAAAATTCCTGAGGTGGGGAACATAGGAGGGACAGCGCAATTCTAGGGGTGGGTTTTCAACGCGATAAGCTGGGATTCCTGTGAATCTTTGTTACCGTTAACGCGATAATCCCTTTGTAGGGGTCTCCGCCCCTGAAACTTCGTGTCACAATTTGCCATCGAACCCGAGAGCACCCCATGGACACATTGCAAAACATGCGCGCCTTCAGTTACGTGGCCGAGGCCGGCAGCTTCACCGCCGCCGCGGTGCAACTGGACACCACCACGGCCAACGTCTCGCGCGCGGTCTCCAACCTGGAAGCCCACCTGCAAACCCGTCTGCTCAACCGAACGACACGACGCATCGCCCTGACGGAAGCCGGCAAGCGCTATTTGCTGCGCTGTGAGCAGATTTTGACGTACGTGGAAGAAGCCGAAGCCGAAGCCAGCGATGCCCACGCGCGCCCGGCCGGGCAGCTCAAGGTGCACACCATGACCGGCATCGGCCAGCACTTCGTGATCGACGCCATCGCCCGCTATCGCAAGACCCACCCGGACGTGACCTTCGACCTGACCATGGCCAACCGCGTGCCGGACCTGCTGGACGAGGGCTACGACGTGTCCATCGTGCTCGCCAGCGAACTGCCGGATTCGGGCTTCGTTTCCCAGCGCCTGGGAATCACCTACAGCATCGTTTGCGCGTCGCCGGCCTACGTTAAAGCCAACGGTTGCGCGCAAAAACCCAGCGACCTGCTGAACCACGCGTGCCTGCGCCTGGTGAGCCCGGTCATCCCCCTGGAAAAATGGGCCTTCGACGGTCCCGACGGGCAGGAAATGGTCACCATCAACAGCTCGCCGTTTCTGGTGAACTCGGCCGATGCGATGAAAACCGCGATCACCAGTGGCATGGGCGTCGGTGTACTGCCACTGTACGCCGCGATCGACGGTTTGCGTAACGGCACGCTGGTGCGGGTGATGCCCAAGTACCGCTCGCAGGAGCTGAACCTGTACGCGATCTATCCGTCGCGGCAGTACCTGGATGCGAAGATCAAGACTTGGGTGGAGTACCTGCGCGGGTCGTTGCCGGAGCTGCTGGCGGCGCATCAGGCGGAATTGGCGGCGTATGAATTGAGCGGCAGTCTCGCCGGGGCGCGAGTGGCAAACTGAGACGTACTTGAACGAATGGCGATTAAAAACCCGGACCTGGTCCGTAAAGCTGCTGTTCACTTAAGCATGGGGTTGTATTTAAGGACTGGATTGGGGGGATATCCATTGCTGCGGTAACGGCCGCTTATGGTTTCGCCCTTACGGCGAGTCCCTTTTTCAAACGCCGGAGTGCCGGCCCAGCAAAAAGGAACCAAAAGGCTTTGCCCCACCACTCGGTGCCTCGCTAGGGCTCGGCATGCCAGAACGAAGGCATTGCTCCGTGGGTCGCCGCGCTGG